>JBFLKR010000296.1:0-3644 GCA_040883295.1 Acidimicrobiia bacterium | reverse complement strand
CATTGAAACCCATGAAGCCCGATGAGGTGGCGTTCGTCGAGCGAATGGGCACCCTCTGGGACGCCTTCGGCGCCACGCGCTCGGCCGGTCAGATCCTCGGCAGGCTGATGATCTGCGACCCGCCCCACCAGTCCGCCGCCGATCTCCAGGAGGCGCTGGAACTCAGCGCCGGCTCGGTCTCGATCACCCTGCGCCTCCTCGAGGGGTTGGGCCTCGTCGAACGCGTCACGTTCCGGGGGGATCGCACCCGCTACTGCCAGCTGCGCGAACACGCCTGGGTGGGGGTCATGGAGACCCGCATGGCCGGCCTCGAACAACTCGAGGCGGTTGCCGAGGCAGCCGTCCCCCTGCGGCGGGGCGGCCGGGCCGACCGCGTCGACGACCTCGTCTTCGTCACGGAGTTCATGCTGCGCGAATGGCCCCAGCTCATCGAGCGGATGGAGGCCGAGCTCGCCCGACGGAAGGAAGGGACATGACCGACCTCGCCATCGACGCCCGCGGTCTGGAGTACGCCTACGGCGACCACCCGGCCGTGCGCGGCGTCGACGTTGCCGTCGCCCCAGGCGAGATCCTCGGCTTCCTCGGCCCGAACGGGGCCGGCAAGTCGACCACGATCAAGATGATCACCGGTCAGCTGGCGCCCGATGCCGGCACGGTCACCGTGCTCGGCCTGGATCTCCGTCGCGATCGCGACCAGGCGCAGGGCCGCATGGGCGTCGCGTTCGAGGAGAAGAACCTGTACGACTCGATGAGCGGCGAGGAGAACCTGCGGTTCTTCGGACGGTTGTTCGGTCGCAAGCACGTCGACGTCGATGCCCTGCTGCGGCGGGTGGATCTCGCCGACCGGGGCGGCGACCGCGTCGCCGGGTACTCGAAGGGGATGCGCCAGCGCTTGATGATGGCGAGGGCGCTGGTGAACGAGCCCGACGTGTTGGTGCTCGACGAGCCGACCGACGGCCTCGACCCGGTGTCGGCCCGGGCGATCCGGAGCGTGATCCGCGAGGAGGCCGACCGCGGCGCCGCCGTCCTGCTCACCACCCACGACATGCACGAGGCCGACGGCCTGAGCGATCGGGTGGCATTCATCAACGAGGGCCGGATCCTCGCCGAGGACCGGCCCGAGGAGCTCAAGTTGGCCCACGGGTCCCGATCCGTGCGGATCCGCCTGCGCCGGGAGGGGACCGTGGTCGAGGAAACGATCCCCCTCGACGGTGACGGGAGTGCCGAGCGCATCGCCACCGCCATGACCGGCGAGGTCCTCACGATCCACACCGAGGAGGCGACGCTCGAGGACATCTTCGTGACGTTCGCCGGCCGTGGTCTGGAGGGGTGATGAACCGCGGTGCGATCGGCGCCATCATCGCCAAGGACCTGCGGGAGTTCTCCCGCGACCGGTTCTTCGTCGTCATCTCGGTCCTCGGCCTCGTCTTCTACGTGGCCATCTTCTGGTTCCTCCCCGACACGGTCGACGAGACGGTGCGCATCGGCGCCGGCGGCGATCCGGCCTTGTCCACGGTCCTGACGGGCGCCGAGGGCTCCGACGGTCTGGTGGCCGAAGCCTTCTCGGACGAGGACGACCTGGTGGCGGCGGTCGAGGCGGGCGACGACATCGTGGCCGGCCTCTGGTTTCCGGAGGGGTTCGCGGCCGAGCTGGCCGCCGGCGGGACTCCGACGGTCACGGTCTACGTCGGTTCCGACCTGCCCCCCGAGCTCGAGCCGGCGCTCAGCGCCCTCGTCCGGGAGCTCGCCCTCGAGGCCACCGGCGCGCCCCTGCCCGTGGAGACCCTGCCGGAGGACCAGGTCGTCGTCGGCCCGGACCGCGTCGGTGACCAGGTGAGCGTCCAGCAGCAACTCCGGCCGATGTTCGCCTTCCTGGTCCTGTTGGTCGAGGCGATCACCCTCGGCGCCCTGGTGGCCGGCGAGATCCAGTCCCGCACCGTGACCGCCGTGGTGACCACCCCGGCGAGCGTCACCGACTTCCTGACGGCGAAGGTCCTCTTCGGGACCGGCCTCGCCTTCGTCCAGGCGATGATCCTCCTCGTGGCGATCCGCGCCCTCGGCTTCGCCCCCCTCATCATGGTGACCGCGATCCTGCTCGGGTCGGTGCTCGTGACGGGGTTCGCCCTCCTGGCCGGGTCGATCGGCAAGGACTTCATGAGCGTCCTGTTCTGGTCCGTCGCCTTCATGATCCCCCTGCTCGTCCCCTCGTTTGCGGTGCTCTTCCCGGGCAGCGCCGCCCCGTGGGTCCGGGTCCTGCCGTCGTATCCGCTGGTCCAGGTGATCCTCGACGTCACCGCCTACGAGGCGACCTGGTCCGACGTGGCCGCCGACCTGGCGCTCCTCGCCGGCTGGTGCGCGGTCGTCATCACGGTCGGCTGGGTCGCCCTCCGCCGCCGGATCGTCACCCTCCAGGAGGCCTGATGCTGCACCTCGACCGCACCGCCACCCTCATCGGCCGTGAGGTCCGGATGGGCTATCGCGCCCCGTTCCTCGTGTGGGCGCTGGTCATCCCCATCATCATGACGCTGCTCGTGCAGGGGATCTTCGGCAGCCTCCTCGGACGCCCGCCGTCGCTGGGCATCGTCGACGAAGGCGCCAGCACGATCCCTGCCGCTGCCGCCGCCCTGGACGGGATCGAGGTGGTGACCTTCGACGATGCCGAGACGCTCGCCGCCGCGGTGGAGGACCACGACGTCGACGCCGGGCTGGTCCTCCCATCGGGCTTCGACGAGGCCGTGGTGGCGGGGGAGCGGCCGACCCTCCAGTTCACCGTGGCCGGCGAATCGCTCGCCTCCGACCGGGCCATCCTGGCCGTGACCACACTCGACCTCGTCCGCGGCGTCGAAGGCACTGCGTCCCCCGTCACGGTCGACGTGGTCCAGCTCGGCGAGGTGGGGCTCGACCTCGCCAGTCGGCTCATCCCGATGCTCGTGGTGATGGCCGTCGCCATCGGTGGGGCCCTCGTGCCGGCAGCCGGGCTGGTGGAGGAACGGGAGCGGCGCACCCTCGACGCGGTCCTCGTCACCCCGGCGTCGCTCGCCGACGTGTTCGCCTCCAAGCTCGTCATCGGCCTCGTCGTGGCGATCGTCTCCGGCACGCTCACGCTGGCCCTCAACGGGGTGTGGGGGTCGGCGCCGTGGGCACTGGTGGCGGCGGTGGCGATCGGCGGGCTGATGATGGCCGAGATCGGCCTCGCGGTCGGCTCGTGGGCTCGGGACCAGAACACGCTCTTCGCGGTGTGGAAGGCCGGGGCCATCCTGCTCATCTACCCGGTGGTGTTCTTCATCTGGCCCGACCTGCCCGAGTGGATCGCCATGGTCGCCCCGACCTGGTGGTTCCTCGACCCCATCTTCTCCCTCGCCCTCGAAGGGGCCGCGTTCGCCGACGTCGCCGGCTCGCTGGCCGTGGCGCTCGGGTGGTGCGTCGCCCTCCTCCCGGTCGTGGTCCTCATGGGCCGCCGGCTGGAACGGGTGGCTGGGGAGCAGTAGGGGCCCGGCGTCAGCCGAGTACCTCCTCCATCTCCACCCAGCGGGACTCGTCGATGCTGCGGTGGGCGGCGACGCCGACCGCCACGGCCAACAGGCCGTCCTCCACCGACACCGCCGGCATCTCGCCGCTCTGGCAGGCGACCATGAAGTCGTGGT
>JBFLKR010000295.1:0-6127 GCA_040883295.1 Acidimicrobiia bacterium | reverse complement strand
TTCGACGTCGCCATCTTCCAGCAGGTCGCCCAGGAGGAGCTCGTCGAACACTTCTCCGAGTCGGTGGAGGTCACCGCCGAGGACGTGGAGGCCCAGTTCAACGCCGAGTTGCAGTCGCGTTCGGAGGTCTGCGCCGCCCACATCCTCATCGGCGTCGACCCCGAGAACGGCCCCGACGCCGCCGAGGCCCAGGAGATCGCCGAGGAGGTCTTCGCATTGACGATCGAGGACGGGGCCGACTTCGCGGCCCTCGCCCAGGAGTACTCCACCGGCCCGTCGGGCCCCGACGGCGGCGACCTCGGGTGCGCCCCGCCCGCCAGCTACGTGCCGACGTTCGGCCAGGCCACCCTCGATGCCGAGATCGGTGAGCCCTTCGGGCCGGTGCAGACGGAGTTCGGCTGGCACATCATCCTCGTCAACGACCGCACGGTCCCCGAGCTGGCCGACCTCGAGGCCGAGCTCACCGACTCCGTGGCCACGATCAAGGCCAGCCAGGAGCTGACCGAGTGGTACACCGACGCGGTTGCCTCGGCCGACGTCACGGTCGACGAGGAGTTCGGGACCTGGGCGGAGGACCCGACCACCGGCGTCTTCGGGGTCATTCCGCCGGCCGCGTCCTGATCCGATGACCATCACCGTCGTCGGGCTCGGACCCGGGACGCTCGAGCGGATGACCCTCGGGGCACGCCGGCTCCTCGACGACCCCGACACGACGGTGGTCCTGCGCACCATCCACCACCCGGCGGCGGCCGAACTGGCTGCCTTCCGGCCCGACGTCGTGGCGTGCGACGACCTCTACGAAGCCCACGGTGACCACGCCGACGTCTATGCCGCCATCGCCGAGCGGGTCGTCGGGCTGGTCGACGGCGGACCGGTCGTGTACGCAGTTCCGGGGAGCCCGCTGGTGGGGGAGCGGGCGGTGGGCCTGCTTCGGCGAGCCGCCGAGGCCGCGGGACGGCGCATCGACGTGCTCCCCGCCGAGTCGTTCCTCGATGCCGTGCTCGCCGAGGTGGCCGTCGACCCGTTGGCCGACGGCCTGCAGGTGCTCGACGCGCAGGACCTCCCGGTCGACCTCGTGCTCGCGGCCCCGACCGTCGTCGGTCACCTGACCCTGCCCCACCTGGTCGTCGACGTGCGGGACCGCCTCGTCGAGCTGCTCGGCGACGACGCCGAGGTGACCTTGCTCGCCGATCTCGCCACGCCCGACCGGCTGGTGCGGCGGATGCCGGTCGCCGCACTCGACGAGACCATGGCCGGGTTGCGGGTGTCGCTGTTCATCCCTCCCCAGTCCGCCGGGCTCCTCGGCGCGGTCGAGACGATGCGCCGACTGCGGGTCGAGTGCCCGTGGGATGCCGAGCAGACCCACCGATCGATCCTCCCGAACCTCGTCGAGGAGACGTTCGAGGCCCACGACGCCCTCGCCGCCATCGGCGCCGACGTCCCCGGTGGCGACGAACCCGACTGGGGCGCCTACGCCGACGCCGAGGAGGAGGTCGGCGACGTGCTGTTGCAGGTCCTCTTCCACGCCGTCATGGCCGAGGAGACCGGCGGGTTCTCGGTGGAGTCGGTCGCCACCCAGCTGCGCGACAAGCTCGTGCGCCGCCACCCCCACGTCTTCGGCGACGTCGAGGCGGGCACCGCCGCCGACACCCTCGCCCGGTGGGAGGCGATCAAGGACACCGAGCGGGGACGCGAGAGCCTCATGGACGGCGTGGCCCCCTCGATGCCGGGGATCTCCCGCTCCCACAAGCTCGGCGAACGGGCGGCCCGGGTCGGCTTCGACTGGCCGGATGCCGTCGCCGTGCTCGAGACACTGCGAGGTGAGCTCGACGAACTCGAGGCCGACCTCGACGACGCCGACCGCGCCGCCCACGAATGGGGCGACGTCGCCTTCACCCTCGTCATGGCGGCCCGCCACCTCGGCCTCGACCCCGAACTCGCCCTCCGGGAGGCCGCGGCCCGCTTCGAGACCCGATTCCGCGCCATGGAGGCACGAGCAGGTGGGTCGTTGGATGGCAGGTCGCTGGAGGAGATGGACGCCCTGTGGGGGGCGGTGAAGGAGGCCTGACGGCCTCCGGTATCGGGTACCGGGTACCGGGTACCCGGTACTCGGCACTTCGTGCCCCGGATTGGCGCCGGAGGCGGCCTGCGACGGCGTTCGTCCCCGTCCCCGGTACATTGCCGAGGGAGTCTCCGGAGGACCCTGTGATCACCACCAGCATCCGCGCCATCCGTGCCCGCGAGATCCTCGACTCTCGCGGCAACCCCACCGTCGAGGTCGACGTGGCCCTCGAGGGCGGCGGGTTCGGCCGAGCTGCCGTCCCGTCGGGGGCGTCCACGGGCGTCCACGAGGCGGTCGAACTCCGCGACGGCGGGTCGCGCTACGCCGGGAAGGGCGTGGCCACGGCGGTCCGGCACGTCAACGAGACGCTGGGCCCCGCCCTCGAGGGCGCCGATGCCACCGAACAGGAGGCGATCGACCAGACGATGCTCGATCTCGACGGCACCCCCAACAAGGCCCGCCTCGGTGCCAACGCCGTCCTTGGCGTGTCGATGGCGGTTGCCCGGGCGGCCGCGGACCAGGTCGGCCTCCCGCTGTACCGCTACCTCGGTGGCCCGGCGGCGCGAGTGCTGCCGGTGCCGTGCCTCAACGTGCTCAACGGTGGGGCGCACGCCGCCAACTCGGTCGACATCCAGGAGTTCATGCTCGTCCCCGGCGGCGCTCCGTCGTTCCGGGAGGCGCTGCGGGCAGGCGTCGAGGTCTACCACGTCCTCAAGCGGGTGCTCGCCGGACGCGGCCTGGCCACCAACGTCGGTGACGAGGGAGGCTTCGCCCCGAACCTGGCCACCAACCGGGAGGCGCTCGAACTGCTCGCCACCGCGATCGAGGAGGCGGGCTACACGGTGGGCGAGGACATCGCCCTCGCCCTCGACGTGGCGGCCTCCGAGATCCACCGCGAGGGCGCCTACCAACTCGAGGGCCGCAGTCTCACCCCCGACGAGATGGCCGACTACCTCGCCGGGCTGGTGGGCGAGTTCCCGCTCGTCTCCATCGAGGACGGCATGGGCGAGGACGACTGGGACGGCTGGAAGACCCACTCCCACCTGAGCGGGTCGTCGACCCAGCTCGTCGGCGACGACCTCTTCGTCACCAACGAGCAGATCCTCCGCCGGGGCATCGACGAGGGGGTCGCCAACGCCATCCTCATCAAGGTGAACCAGATCGGCTCCTTGTCGGAGACCCTCCACACGATGGAGACGGCCCACGCCGCCGGCTACGGGCGGATGGTGTCCCATCGGTCGGGTGAGACCGAGGATGCCTTCATCGCCCACCTCGCCGTGGCCACCAACGCCGGCCAGATCAAGTCCGGCGCCCCGGCCCGCTCCGAGCGCACCGCCAAGTACAACGAGCTGCTGCGCATCGAGGAGGAGCTCGGCTCCCAGGCGCGCTACGCCGGGTGGGACGCCTTCGGGGGTGCCGGCGGGTGAGACGTCGGATGGTCGTGATCGTCCCGATCGTGCTGCTCGTCGTGCTGGCGGCGGCGGTCACCAACGTGTTCCCGTTTCGTCGGATGCTCGCCCTCGAGCGCGCCATCGACACCGAGCGGACGGCGCTCACCGCCACCCTCGCCGAGAACGAGGAACTGGTCGCCGAGCGGGACGCGCTGCTCACCGACGGCGAGGTCGAGCGTGTCGCCCGGGAACGTTTCGGCTACGTCGCGCCGGGGGAGCAGCCGTACGTGGTCGTGGTGCCTCGGGACGCCGAGCCGCCGGCTCCTCCACCGCCCGAGGAGCCGGATCCGGTCTGGTACGACCCGATCGTGGACTACCTCACCGGGCGGGACCTCACGGGCGGATGACCGGCCCACCGGACGACGCCGACGTCGCCGCCGCCCAGCTCGGCCGGCCGCTGCGGTCGTCGGTCCAGGTCGTCGCTCGGTGCCCTCTCGGCCTGCCCACGGTGGTCGAGGTCCCGCCGGTGCTCGACGACGGGACCCCATTCCCCACCACCTGGTACCTGACCTGCCCGCTCGCCACCAAACGCATCGGCCGCCTCGAGGCGGCCGGCGGGGTGCGCCGGCTCGAGCGGTGGGCCGAGCACGAGCCGGCCTTCGGGGCGGAGCTCGAAGCCGCCCATGCCCGGTATGCCACCGCCCGCGATGCTCGGCTCGCCCCGGGCACGTCCCCGGCCCCCTCCGGCGGGGTGGGCGGCACCCGGACCGGGATCAAGTGCCTGCACGCGCACTACGCCGACCACGCCGCCGGGAACGCCAATCCGGTGGGCCGGGTCGTGGTCCCCTTCGTCGAGCCGCTCGACTGCACCGAGCCGTGCTTCGTGGTCGACGCCCACGGCGGCGTGGTCGCCAACCCCGCCTGGCGGGAGCCGCGGTGAACCGGGTCGCAGCGATCGACATCGGCACCAACACGGTCCGCCTGCTCGTCGCCGAGCCCGGGCGGGATCGCCGGCCGACGGCGACCCTCCGGGCACACCGGGTCGTCACCCTCGGCGAGGGCGTCGACGCCGCGGGCCGATTCGCCGACGCCGCGATCGCCCGTGCGCTCGCCGGTCTCGGCGAACTCGTCGAGCTCGCCGGCCCGGTGGAACGCCTCGACGCCGTGGCAACATCGGCCACCCGGGACGCCGCCAACCGCGACGAGTTCCTCGACCGGGCGGCGGTCGTCCTCGGCGTCCGGCCCCGGGTCATCACCGGGGACGAGGAGGCTCGGCTCGCCTTCGCCGGGGCGACCGGCGGGGGCGGCACGGTGCCGACGGTCGTCATCGACGTGGGCGGCGGTTCCACCGAGGTGGTGTTCGGCACCGCCGACCCCGACTTCGTCGCCAGCGTGGACGTCGGCTCGGTCCGGCTGACCGAGCGGGTGCTGCCCGAGCGGCCCTCGGCCCCCCATCGAGTCGACGCCGCCCTCGGCTGGGCGATCGGGCGATTCTCCATCGTCGAGCCACTCGATCCGCCAGGGCTGGCCATCGGCGTCGCGGGCACGTTCACGGCCCTCGCCGCCATCGACGCCGACCTCGACGGCCACGCGGACGAGGCCGTCCACGGCCATCGACTCCTCCGCACGCGGCTCGAGGGGCTCGTCGGGAGACTCGCCGGGCTCACCGTCGAGGAGACCGCCGCCATCCCGTCGCTGGAGGCGGCCCGGGCACCCGCCCTGCTCGGCGGCGCGGTGACCGCGCTCGCCGCCATGACCCATCTGGGACTCGACGCCGTCGAGGTCCGCGTCACCGACCTCCTCGACGCCGTCGCTGCCGACCTGCTCAGCTGACGTGCTCGGCGGCCCGGAGCCGCCACTTCCAGAGCTCCACGCCGGCCATGACGACGAGCGTGCCGGCAAGGGCCATGCCCCACTCGCCGAGCGACAGCGGTGCCGTGCCGAAGACCCGCTGGAGGAACGGCACGTAGATGATCGCCACGTGGGCGGCGAGGCCGAGCGCCACCGCCCCGAGCATCGCTCGGTTGCCCCAGAAGTCCTGCCAGACCGGCGCCTTGTCGGACCGGATCTCGAGGGCCAGTCCGAGCTGGGCGAAGATGAGCCCGGTGAACAGGACCGACTGCCAGTGGTCCTCGCCGGCCGACCAGAGACCGAAGCCGACCGCCAGGGCCACGATCGACATGAGCGTCCCGAAGATGCCGATGAAGGCGGCGGTACCGCCCCCGAACACGGACTCGTTGGCGGAGCGGGGCGGGCGGTCCATGACGTCCTCCTCGGCCGACTCGACCCCCAGCGCCAGGGCGGGGAGGCCGTCGGTGACGAGGTTCATCCACAGGATCTGCAGTGGCAGCAGGGGGAGCGGCATGCCGAACAGCGGGCCGAGGATCATCACGGCCAACTCCGATGCGTTGCAGGTCAGCAGGTAGCGGATGAACTTGCGGATGTTGTCGTAGATCACCCGCCCTTCCTCGACCGCGGCGACGATCGTGGCGAAGTTGTCGTCGAGGAGCACCATGTCGCCGGCCTGTTTGGTGACGTCGGTGCCGGTGATCCCCATCGCCACCCCGATGTGGGCGGTCTTGAGGGCCGGGGCGTCGTTGACGCCGTCGCCGGTCATCGCCACGAGGTGGCCGCGGGCCTGGAGGGCATCGACGAGTCGCAGCTTGTGCTCGGG
>JBFLKR010000294.1:0-3027 GCA_040883295.1 Acidimicrobiia bacterium | reverse complement strand
GTCGATCGGCGAGGAGGTCGGCGAGGGTCGCGGTGTCGGGCAGCCCGGTGAGGGCGTCGGCGCCCACGCCGGCGAGGGCGAGGTCGAGCTCCTCGGGGGTGAAGCAGGCGACGAAGCCGAAGGTCCGAGGGTCGACGAGGCGCACCTCGCGTCCCCCGACCGACCACACGACGTTGGTGTGGGCATCCCGGGGCTCGGTGGGATCGGCCAGCCGGATGCGACCCGACATCCCGAGGTGCACCACGGTGGTCAGGTCGCCGTCGAGACGCCACAGCATGAACTTGCCGCGCCGGTCGAGAGCGACCACCCGTCGACCGACCGATCTGTCGGCGAAGTCCCGCGACCGCGGCTGGCGGCGGAGCATGCGGGCCCGGGCGACCTCGACGCCATCGATGCGGTGCCCCTCGAGGGCTTCGAGGAGGTGGCGGCGGGTGGACTCGACTTCGGGGAGCTCCGGCATCAGCCGAGGTGGGCCAGGGCCTCACGGGCGGCCAGCTGCTGGGCCTCCTTCTTCGACGTCCCGGCCCCGGATCCCACCACCGAGCCGGCCACCAGCACCTCGGCGACGAAGCTGCGGGCGTGGTCGGGGCCCTCGCCCCGCACTCGGTAGTCGGGCACGAGGCCGTCGATCGCCAGCCGCTCCTGGAGCCGGGTCTTGTAGTCCCGAGCCCCGGGGTCGCCGGCCATCTCGTCGGCGATCGGGGCGAAGTGGGCGAGGGTGACGTCACGGGCGACCGCGAAGCCGGCGTCGAGGTAGACCGCGCCGAGCAGGGCCTCCATGGCGTCGCCGAGGATGGACTCCTTCTCGTGGCCCCCGGAGACCTGTTCGCCGCGCCCGAGCCGAAGGGCGGTGCCGACGTCCAGCTCGACGGCGATCTCGGCGCAGCGCTCCTTGCTCACCGTCGCTGCCCGGGCCTTGGCGAGCTGCCCCTCGGGCAGCTCGGGGTGGCGATCGAACAGATGGGCGGTGACGGCGAGGCCGAGGACGGCGTCGCCGAGGAACTCGAGCCGCTCGTTGTGGGACTCGCCCTGCTCGGCGGTGTGGGAGCGATGGGTCAGGGCCCGTTCCAGCAGCGTCGGATCGGTGAAGCGGTGTCCCAGGCGATCCTGCAGCCGGTCGAGCGTGCTCATGGCTGCCCGGCGGCGAGCCGCTCGGTCACGCGTCCAACGAGGTCGCGCGAGGCTCCCTCGGCGGCGACGTGGATGGCCCGCTCGATCGCCCGGGCGGGCGAGGACCCGTGGGCGATCACGACCACGCCCTTGGTGCCCAGGAGATGGGCGCCGCCGGTGTTGTCGGGGTCGAAGCGGTCCCGCAGGCCGGCGAGGATGGGCATGGCCGCCTGCTGGCTCTCGGGGGGGAGATCGGACATGATCTCGAGGGCGGCGAGGGCGGCGAGGCGCATCGAGCCCTCGGCGGTCTTCAGCACGAGGTTGCCGGCGTACCCGTCGGTGACCACGACGTCGGCCTTGCCACCGGCGATGTCGCGACCCTCGACGTTGCCCACGAAGTCGATCGCCGGGTCGGCCGCCGCCAGGTCGTCGAGCAGCTGCCAGGTCCGGCGCTCCAACTCCCGGCCCTTGCCCGCCTCCTCGCCGATGTTCAGCAGGCCGACGCGGGCGGTCTCGACCCCGTGGTAGGTCTGGGCCATCACGGCACCGAGCACGGCGAACTGGGCCAGGTGCTCGGGCTTGCAGTCGGGGTTCGCCCCCGAGTCGAGGAGGATGATCGGGTCGGGTACCGCCGGGATGACCGTGGCGATCGGCGGGCGCTGCACGCCGGGCACCCGACCGATGAGGAACACGGCCGCCGCCATGGCGGCGCCGGTCGATCCGGCCGAGACCAGGGCATCGGCCCGGCCCTCGGCGACGAGGCGGGCGGCGACGGCGATCGAGCTCTCGGGCCGTTCGCGCAGGGCCCGGGTGGGATGGTCGCCCATGCCGACGACGTCGGGGGCGTGGACGATCTCGAGGTCGTGGTCGGCTCGCTCGACCAGCGGCGCCAGCGCCGCCTCGTCGCCGACCAGCACCACGTCGTGGCCGGCGGCCACCGCGAGGACGGCACCGGCAACGGTCTCGGCGGGGGCGAGATCACCCCCCATCGCGTCGAGCGCGACGCGGGCCAGGGCTACTCCTCGGTGACCGCGGACGGGAACTCCCGGCCGCGGTAGATGCCGCAGTTGGGGCACGCCCGGTGGGGTCGCTTGGGCTCACCGCACTGGGCACATGCCACGGCGTCCGGCCGGTCGAGCTTCCACTGTGACTTGCGACGCCGGGTCCGCGACCGGCTCATCTTCTTCTTCGGTACGGCCACGGCGGGCTCCTTGGTGACTACTCGGTCGGGAAGAGGTCTTCGAGGGCGGCGAAGGGAGAGGACGAGGGTTCCTCGTGCCCGTCGCACGGATCCACATTCAAGTCGCTCCCGCAGACTGCGCAAAGCCCCCGGCAGTCCTCCCGGCACACGGGGGCCGCCGGCATGACCATCGCCAACTCCTCGTGGACCGCCTCGGCGAGGTCGATCCGGCCGTCACCCGAGATGGGACGGGCGTCCGGGTCGTCGGGATCGCCGTAGGTGGCGGTGAGGTCGGTCACCAACTCGCCCTCGAACTCGACGAGGCAGCGACTGCAGGTGATCGTCGCCGGCACGGCAACGCTCCCCCGCACCACGATGACGGCGCCGGCGGCCTCGATCCGCAGCCGCCCGGTGGCGACGCCGTCGACCGTGACCGAGTCCGATGAGAGCCGGACCGGCACCGCCACGTCCTCGTCGCGGTGGCTGCCCGGCCGGGCGAGGAGGTCGGAGACGAGATACCGCGAGAAGTCCATGTCGCGACGGTATCGCGATCGGCGACGCATGGGGTGCGTCGAAGTCGGCAACTGTGTCGCACCCGGCTGCGATGGTTGGAGGTGGCACGATCGAGTGGAGGCGGGAAGGGACCGCCGCGTGTCCGGTGAAGCGAGCGATTCGTCGCTCGAATTGATGGTCGACCAGACCGCGGCGCTGATCGCAGCACCGACCCATACGCTGAT
>JBFLKR010000059.1:0-3885 GCA_040883295.1 Acidimicrobiia bacterium | reverse complement strand
GTCTACTACGGCGCCTTCAAGGCCGTCGACGCCGTCGATCTCGAGTTCCACGAGAACGAGATCACCGCTCTCATCGGCCCGTCGGGTTGCGGCAAGTCCACCGTGCTGCGGGCGCTCAACCGGATGAACGACCTCATCCCCTCGGCGCGGGTGGAGGGCAGCGTCTACATGCACGACGTCGACATCTACGGCGAGGACATCGATCCCGTCGAGATCCGCCGCCGCATCGGCATGGTGTTCCAGCAGCCCAACCCGTTCTCGAAGTCGATCTACGACAACGTCGCCTGGGGCGCCAAGATCAACGGCTTCAAGGGCAGCAAGTCGGACATGGACGACCTCGTCGAGCGGTCGCTCACCGACGCCGCCCTCTGGGGTGAGGTCAAGGACAAGCTCAATGAGTCGGGCTACTCGCTCTCGGGCGGTCAGCAGCAGCGGCTCTGCATCGCCCGGGCCGTGGCACCCAGCCCCGAGGTGGTGCTCATGGACGAACCCTGCTCGGCACTCGATCCCATCGCCACCCTGCGAATCGAGGAGCTCATGCTGGAGCTGAAGCAGAACTACTCGATCATCATCGTCACCCACAACATGCAGCAGGCGGCCCGGGTCTCCGACCGCACCGCCTTCTTCTCGGTGGACGTCAACGAGACCGGCATGCGGACGGGTCGCCTCGTCGAGGTGGACGAGACGGATCGGCTGTTCACCTCCCCGACGAAACAGGAGACCGAGGACTACATCACCGGGAGGTTCGGCTGATGACCCATCGCGACATCCGTGTCCATTTCCACGAGGACCTGGCGAAGCTCGAGCAGGAGATCCTCTCCATGGGCTCGATGGCCCGCGAGGCGGTGGCGAAGGCGGTCCAGAGCCTGGTGGCCGACGACGACGACCTCGCTCTCGAGGTGGTGGCCGGCGACGACGAGTTGGACCGCCGCGGCTTTGCCTTCGAACGGCTCTGGCTCCAGGTCATGGCACTGCAGACGCCGGTGGCGATCGATCTGCGCGTCATGTCCGTGCTCCAGCACGTGAGCCACTCGGTGCTGCGGGTGGGCGACCAGGCGGTGAACATCGCCAAGATCCAGATCGAGACCACCGACATGAAGCGCAAGGACGAGATCGTCGCCCAGATCAAGGAGATGGGCGAGCTCGTCGACCCCATGCTGCGGCTCTCCCTCGAGGCCCTCGAACGACGAGACGACACGATGGAGGCCCGGCTCGATGAGATGGACGATCCCGTCGACGTCATCAATCGGGCCATGTACCAGCAGGTGGTCGACTGCGGCGACGACCCCGACCAGTTGGCCTGGGCCACCCGCATGATGATCGTCAGCCGGGCGCTCGAGCGGGTGGGGGACCGGGCCGTCGCCATCGCCGAGCAGGTCGTGTTCCTGGTGCGCGGCGCCCTCAGCGATCCCGATCGGGACGCCGATGCCCTCGGCTAACGGCGGCTCCGTCCTCCTCGTCGAGGACGAGGAGACGCTCGCCGAGTCGGTGCAGTTCGCCCTCGAGGTCGAGGGCTACGAGGTCACGTCGGTGGGCGACGGTCGCGACGCGGTCACCGCCGTCGGCACCCGAGCGCCCGACCTGGTGCTCCTCGACCTCATGCTCCCCGGCCTCTCGGGACTCGACGTGCTGCGAACGATCCGCCGCGACCACCAGATGCCGGTCATCATCCTCACGGCCAAGGATGCCGAGGCCGACAAGGTGCTCGGCCTCGAGCTCGGCGCCGACGACTACGTCACCAAGCCGTTCTCGATGCGCGAACTCATTGCGCGGGTTCGTTCCCAACTCCGCCGGTCCCGGCTCGGCGGCACGCACGAGGAGTCGCTCGTCATCCGGGGCGGGGACGTGGAGATGGACATCGACCGCCACGAGGTCCGGGTCCGGGGCGACGAGATCGCCCTCCGACCGAAGGAGTTCGACCTCCTGTTCGCCCTCCTGGCCCGCAAGGGCAAGCTCGTGACCCGAGACACCCTCATCAGCGAGGTCTGGGGCTACGACTACGTCGGGGACACCAAGACGCTCGACGTCCACATCAAGCGGCTGCGCAAGAAGGTCGAGGCCGACCCGGCCAGCCCGGCGCTCATCGTCACCGTGCGGGGGTTGGGGTACAAGTTCGTCGGTGACTGAGCCATGCTGACGCGGTGACCCGCACCGTTGCCCGCTTCGTCCGCCTGCTGCTGCTCGTCGGCGTGGCGGCCATCATCGGTCTCGCCGCCGCGGGAGCCGGCGTGTGGGCCGTGCTGGCGGTGGCAGCCGTGGTCGGCGTCGCCGTGTTCCAGCACACCCGACTCCTCGCCCTGGTGCGGGACGAGACCGTCCGCACGATCGAGACGGAGGACCCCGCCGACCCGGAGGCGTTCGGGGCCGTCGCCGACGCCATCCGCCGTCGGGTCGAGACCGAGCGGGCCGCCGCCGATCGCCTCGCCGAGGACCTGCGGCGGTCGATCGAGGCGGCCGGCATCGGGGTGCTCGTCCTCGAGCGGGATGGGCGGGTCCTCGCCAGCGTCGGGGCCACCGTGGAGCTCGTGCCGACGGCGCCGTCCCAGCGCTTGAAGAACCCCGCCGTGCTCGACATGGTCGCCGAGGTGCTCGACACCGGTGAGCCCGTGGCCGACTCGTTCGTGATGGGGGTCCGCAATCGCACCTACCAGTGGCTCGTGTCGCCGTTCGACGAGGCCACCGTGGGCGCCGTGATCACCGACGTCACCGAGCGTCATCGGATCATGGAGATGCGGCGGTCGTTCGTGACCGACGCCTCCCACGAGCTGAAGACCCCCATCGCCGCCATCGCCGCGGCCGCCGAGGCCCTGCAGTTGGCGGTCGGCGTCGACGACGCCAGGGCCAAGCGCTTCGCCGAGCAGCTCGGGGAGCAGGCGTCCCGGTTGGGTCGGATCGTCACCGACCTCCTCGACCTGTCACGCCTCGAGACCGACGTCGGCGAGATGGAGCCGATGGATCTCCGCGCCGTGGTGGAGGCCGAGGCGGTCGCGTCGGAGGTCTTCGCCGAGGCCGCCGGCCTCGACCTCGAGGCCGACCTGCACCCGGTGTGGATCGAGGGCAGTCGCGCCGATGTCGGGCTGGCCGTGCGCAACGTGTTGAGCAACGCGGTGCGCTACACGTCGGCGGGCGGTCGGGTCTCGGTGTGGTGCGGCGAACGGGATGGGCGCGGGATGGTGGTCGTCGCCGACACCGGCATCGGCATCCCCAAGTCCGAGCACGACCGGATCTTCCACCGTTTCCACCGCGTCGACACGGGCCGCTCCCGGGCCACCGGCGGCACCGGTCTGGGCCTGGCGATCGTCCGCCACGTCGTCGACCGCCATGGCGGATGGGTGCTCGTCGACTCGGTCGTCGGGCGGGGTTCGACGTTCACCCTCGACTTCGGCCCGGTCGTCCCGCCCCCGACCTGATTTGGAGGATTTCATTGCCTCGTCACACATCGCGGGGTTAGGTTCCCCCAGCGGTCACCTTCGGTGGCCGGGATCGCACGGAGGAAGGGAAACGATGCGTGACATGAGACGACTGTTGATCCTGTTGATGGCCCTGGCCATGGTGGTCGCCGCCTGCGGCGGTGACGAGGGGACCGACGACACCGAGCCCGACGGTGACACGACCACGACCGAGGCCGCCGGCGGCGAGGGCGACGATGACGGCGACGGCGGCGACGCGGGCGGTTCGCTGCTCGATGTCGTCCGTGACCGGGGCACGCTCGCCTGTGGCGTGAACGAGACGCTGGTGGGCTTCGGCTTCCGCGACAGCGGGGGCGAATTCGTCGGGTTCGACGTCGACCTGTGTCGGGCAGTTGCTGCCGCGGTGCTCGGCGACGCCACCGCGGTCGAGTTCAGTCCGCTGACGGCCGCTGCCCGGTTCGAGGCGGTCTCGTCC
>JBFLKR010000058.1:0-5398 GCA_040883295.1 Acidimicrobiia bacterium | reverse complement strand
CGCGGACGTGCGGCGGGTAGGCGTAGCGGGAGAACCGGCGGGCTCCGGCGGTGTCGAGGCTCGGCACCGCACCGATTCTGGTCGGTCCGCGCAGCGACGCGGCGAGTCGTCCGGGTCGAAGGCGACGGCACCCGCCACGATGATGAACCTCGCCAGCCGGATCGCCCCCCGACAGGCGACCCACCTCATCACCCGCCAGATGAAGGACCTGCTCCCGTCCTGAGGCTCAGCCCGGCGGGAACAACAAGAGCGTCTGGACCGCCCCGCCGACCGGGCCCTCGGTGTCGAACAGCGCCGCCTCGGCGGCGCCGATGCCGGTCGGCTGCCAGTGCGACCGCGTGTGGCTGGCGTGCCACTCGCCGACCGGGGGCCGGTGCAGCCACACCGTCAGGTCGGGGTTGATGAACTGGACCTCGTCCAGGTAGGCGTTCCACGAGATGCCGTTGCCCGAGTCGGCAAGCGGGCAGATCCGCTGCGCCGGGGACGGTTCCTCATCGGCCAGCAGGGGCACGCGGGGCCGCAGCCAGATCAGGGTCTCGCCGCCCTCGCCGATCGAGTACCGAGGGTCGTAGCGGCACTCGATCGAATCGGCGAACATCGTGAGCCCGTGGGTGGTCTCCTGGATCGGGAACGGGCCCGGCACCGAATCGGCGAAGACCGGGGTCGCCACGTCGACGGTCGGCACGTCGAGGGGCAATTCGCGCACGTGGACGCCGAACGCCCGGGCATAGACGTGCTCCTCGCCGAGGATCTCCGCCTCGGTCAGCCCCACCTGGCGGCCCGGGCGGCGGATCTCGGCCTGCACCACGAAGCCGGACATCGGGATCGGGCGCATGAGCTCCACCGTGAACCGGACGAGCGGCTGGCCCGGGAGCAACCGCTCCATCGCCCGCACCATGAGCCCGGTCGGCGGGCCGGCATGGCACCCGTCGACATCCCACGGTCCGCGGGCCAACTCGGTCGGCGTGAACCAGTGGCCGTCGTCGGTGGTGAAGTACGAATCGGCCATCAGCCGATCACCTCCCATGTCTCGCGGCGGACGGCGTCGGCCCGGCGGCCGCGATCGAGCGACCCGGACCGGCGGTCGGGGGCAGGGTGGCCGATGGTGACCACACCGAGCGGTGCCACGTCGTCGGGCAGCCCGACGGCGTCGGCCAACCCGGGGATGGCATGGGCCCCGAGGAAGCCGGCGGCGAGGCCCTCGTCGACGGCCGCCAACAGCAGGTTCTGGAACGCGGCGCCGGCATCCACCCACCAGTACGGCACCGTCCATGCGTCGACGTCGGCGGTCGGTTTGTCGTCCTCCGCATAGCGCTCCCGGTAGGCCCGCTCAGAGGTGCAGACCACCACGTGCACGGGCGCCCGACCGAGCCAGGGCTCGAAGCCCCTGGCCACGTAGTCGCCCTCGCCGGCGCGGTCCGCGATCGTCGACCGGCGGCCGGCGTCCGTCACGACCACGAGCGTGACGCCCTGGGTGTTCCCCGCACTCGGCGCCCGGGTACCGGCGTCGAGGATCCGCTCCAGCGCCTCGACGGGGACCGGGCGGTCCTCGTAGTTGCGGACCATGCGCCGGCGGTCGAGCACCTCTCGCAACTCCATGGGCCCATTGTCGTCCACTTCGACGAGCCGTGGTCCACAATGGGCCGCGATGCGGGATCGACGCCGGGAGCTGCGCTGGTTGGCCGGGACCGCGCTCGGGCTCCTCGCGCTCCTGCTCCTCCCGTTCGAGTTCTTCGACGTCATCGCCGTGGCGATGGCCGCCTGGTGGTTGTGGTGGTCGTGGACGACGCCGGCCCGTCGGATCCGGACGGGGGTGGGCCTCTTCCCGTGGGCGCCGGTCGCCTTCGGACTGGCCGGCACGATCGTGGCGATCCTCATGGCTCGGGCGCTCGACCGCCCAGGCTTCTTCCTCGCCACCGTGCTCATCGGGCTCGGCGCGGTCGTCGGGCTGGTGCGGACCGCCCTACCCGTACGATCGGACGAGGGGTAGGTTCGCGGCCAGCCCGAAGGAGCAGCATCCGTGCGTACCGTGTTCTCCCGAGGTGACGGCACCGCCGACCTCGCCCGCCTGCTCGACGGCGATGCCGTCCGGGTGGGGGAGTCGGTCACCGATGCGGCCGTCCACCATCGGGCCGAGCTCCTCGTCGCGCGCCGGCCCAATGCCGGGCGCGAGCTCCTGCCCACCGCCATGCCCCGAGACCTCGACCTCGACCGGGCGGGACGGGTCGTCGCCGCCGTCGGTGGCGGTCCCCACTCCGAACTGGCCGCCTCCGTGGCCGCCGCCATCGCTGCAGCCCTCGGGGTCACGGCGGCCATGGTGTGCGCCTACCAGGAGGAGGAGGGGCCGGCCGCCGCTCGGGCCACCGTCGAACGGATCGCCGACCTGGTCCCGGAGTTGGAGCCACAGGTGGTGGAGGGCCATCGCGTCCACGATGCCCTCGCCCTCCACGGCGACCACGCACTGCTCGTCGTCGGGGCCCCGGGCGGCTCGTTCCTGCAGCGGCAGTTCCTCGGTCCGGGTGCCCGGCTCATCTCCCGTGCCGAGGTGGGTGCCGTCGTGGTCCGGAGCGCCCCCGCCCGGGTCTTCCAGCGGATGGACGAGCCGGTCTGGGTGGGCCGTCACCTGCCGGCGTCCGAGGCGTTGCGCGCCCATCCCGACATCGACCCGATCCCGGTGGTCGACCACGGCGCGGTGGTCGGCACCGTCGGCCTGGCCGACCTCGTGTCGGTCGGTGACGCCACCGTCGAGGCGGCGATGCGACCGGCGACGGTGATCGAGGCTGCCGACCTGCTGCTCGGCGCCGCCGAGCTGGGCCCGGGCGCCATCCCGGTCGTGCACGCCGGCCTGCTCGTCGGGGTGCTGGCCCCGACACCCGTCGGCTCCTGATGCCCGCCGGCCACCTGGTCGACCTCGGCTCGGTGATCGACCTCGAGGCGGCACGGACCGAGGCGGCCCAGGTGGCGGTCGAGGAGCTGTGGGTCGCCGTGCCGGACGGCCGGGACCGCTTCGACGTGCCGGGCTTGTTGGCCATGCGCGAGCGGGTCGCCGACGAACTCGGTGGACGGGTCGGGTCGACCGGTGTCACGTTCACGGCGATCACCCGCCTCCTCGAGGAGGCCGGGGTGGCCGACGAGGCCCTGGCGCTGTCGGTCGACGGCGTGTTCCGAGACGTCCGCGACCGGGTGGCGACGCCCTTCCCCGGGGCGGTGGACGCCCTCGGGGACCTGGTCACCCGCTTCCGGGTGGCCCTCGTCGGGGTGGGGACGATCGACTGGCGACGGTTCGGCATCGAGGTCGACACCGTCCTCCTGCCCGGGGCGCTCGGCCTGCATCGGGGCGATCCGGAGCTCGTGCGCCGGGCGGCCGACCGGCTCGGGGTGGCGGTGGAGGACCTCGCCGTGGTGGCACCCGTCGGCTCGCCCCTGCTGGAGGCGGCGGCGCACGCCGGGGCGGTGCCGGTGGCCACCGGGACCGGCGGCCTCGGCGCGGAAGGGATCCTGCCCTCCGCCGGTTGACGGGTCCGTGGAGTGGATCCCAGGCCCGATCCTCGATCTCCTGCTTCCCGCCACCGACGGGGCGGTCGCCGTCCAGGTCGCCGTCGTCGTGGTGGTCGGCGCCACAGCGCCCCGGTCGCTACCTACCCGCGGTCGTCAGGGCTCGGTATCCAGCGGGTTGGGCCAATGCTGCAACTCGGGTCGCTGGTCGGGCTAGTTCGTCCGCCAGAGCACCGGAACGACTTGATGGGTACCGGCGATCCCCTTGAGGGCCATCGTTCTGGGCTCTCCGAATGGGACATCGTCCAAACGGCCGACCAAGTCACGTGTCGTCGACGAGACGAGGATTTCGCCCCGGCCCGCCGCCGATGCCACCCGGGCTGCCTTGTTCACGGTCAGACCGAACATGTCGCTTGTGGTGCGCATCACTTCACCGCTGTGCACGCCCACCCGAATGCCGAACGGGACACCTTCGCTCCGGTGCTGGATCTCGACGGCTGTCCGAACTGCGGCCCGCGCCGACTCGAAGGCGAGCAGCGAGCCGTCACCGAGCATCTTCACGACACGGCCGCCGTGGGCTGCGGTGACCTCGTGGATGGCCCCCTCGTGCTCCGAAACGAGCCGCGCCCACGTGTCGTCGCCCAAAGACTCGGTGATCGGGGTCGAGTCGACGATGTCCGTGAATACGAGCGTCACCGTGCCTTCCTCGGCGTCGGTTGGGGGGAGCTGGTCGAGGTCTTCGAGGACCGACGAGAGCAAGTCGTCGAGGGTGACGGTGAGTTCTGCGCCGAAGACCTGCTCATTGCTGATCGGTCCCGAGTTGTGCCATTGCACCACGCGCCAGGCGCCGTTTTCGAGACGGAAGAGAACGCTATGGCGAAGCAGTTGGGTGGTCTCGGGAGTGATCAGGGTCGAGAAGAGCACCGCCCAACCGAAGTGGCCGTCCTCGAAGCCTTCCACCTCCTCGATCCTGAGTTCGAGCTCGGGGGACTCTTCTGACTGGGTCGATCGCACGGCTATGAAGTCGTCGACGCCCCGCCACCACTCACCGGTGTCGGATCCGAGGACCCGAACGGCGGGGTCCGTCGAGAAGAGGTTCCGGATGGTGCCGAAGTCGGCCGTATAGGCCGTGAGCGCCCGACGAGCAACGGCCTCAATCTCGGGGGATCGCGTCGGGGGCACGCGACGAGCCTATCCGCGCACATCTGACGCGGTCGGCCCGGTCTCCGGTCCGTCGTGGCCCGTCCGAACCTGCCCCACATCGAACCACCCCCACCCGAGACCGGCGCGCAGTTGAGGCAGTGGTCGCCACGGCCCGGCGCCGGTTTGAACCAAGGCCGGGAGCCTCGACGCTCAGCCTCACGCGGCGGAGCCCGCACTGGCGGGTCTTCGCCACCGGCGCCACGCTGCTGCTCCTCGGGATCATGGGCCTCCGGGCCCTGCACTGACCGCCTGACTCCGGGCCCTAACCTCCCCGCATGGTCCGCAAGATCCACTCCCAGGACGTCACGGAGGGCACCGCCAAGGCCGGGGCACGGGCGATGCTCCGGGCGCTCGGCCTCACCGACGACGACTTCTCCAAGCCCCAGGTCGGCCTCGTCTCGGCCGGCAACGAGGTGACGCCCTGCAACGTCACCGGCCCGATGCTCACCGAGGCCGCCCAGCGGGGCGTGCGTGCCGCCGGGGGCGTGGGCCTCCAGTTCGCCACCATCGCGGTGTCCGACGGGATCTCCATGGGCCACGAGGGAATGCGGGCGTCGCTGGTGTCCCGGGAGGTCATCGTCGACTCCGTCGAGCTCGTCATGCACGCCGAGCGTTTCGACGCCATGGTCACGGTCGCGGGCTGCGACAAGTCGCTCCCGGGCATGCTCATGGCGGCGGCTCGGACCAACCTCCCCTCGGT
>JBFLKR010000057.1:0-5337 GCA_040883295.1 Acidimicrobiia bacterium | reverse complement strand
TCTCGGGGATCGGGGGCCGGGCAGAACCGTCCCACCGATCCGACTCGGTGTCGAAACGACACCACCATAAAGTGTGATGGCCAACCATACAAATTTTACAAGGAGAGTCATGACTGTCATCGGACGGCGCTCGATGGTCGCCGCGCTGGCGGCCCTCGCGTTGGTCACGGGGGGCTGCGCCTCGACCAACGTCGCCACGGACGTCGAGGAGGGCGCCGCCGAGACGTCGACCACCTCGACCACGCAGGCGCCCGCTGCGGCGGACACGACGGCTCCGGACGCGGGCGGCGACGGCCCCACCGACGTCGTGACCATGGTCGGCGTCGACGGGGTCGAGGCGGAGATCGCCGACACCTCCCGCCTGATTCCCACCAACGGCTCGATCGCCGAGATCGTGTGGGAGCTCGGTCTCGGTGACTCGATCGTGGCCACGGACGCCAGCGCCACCCATCCGGCAGAGCTCGACGCTTCCCCGAAGATCGGGTACCAGCGGACCCTGGCCGCCGAGAGCCTGCTCTCGTTCGAACCCACGGCAATCATCGGGACCGAGGACACCGGTCCACCGGAGGTGATCGACCAGGTGCGGGACGCCGGGGTACCGGTGCTCATCCTCCCCTCCTACAACGAGGTCGACGACGCCCCCACGAGGATCCTGGAGGTCGCCGAAGCGCTCGGCGTCACCGAGGAGGGCGAGGCACTCGCCGACCGGGTGCGCTCCGAGATCGAGGACGCCCGCAGCCTGCTCGACGGGGTCGAGACAAGCCCACGGGTCGCCTTCGTCTACGCCCGGGGGCCGAACACCGTCCTGCTCTCGGGTCAGGGCACCGTGGCGCAATCGCTGATCGAGTCGGCCGGCGGTATCGACGTCGGCAGCGAATCGGGCGTCGAGGGCTTCGTGCCGCTGACGCCAGAGGCGATGGTCGCCGCCGACCCGGACGTGCTCATCGTCCTCGACGCCGGCCTGGAATCGCTCGGCGGCATCGACGGCCTGCTCGAGGTCCCGGGCGTGGCGCTGTCGACGGCCGGCCAGAACCGGGCCGTGCTGACGTTCGACGACCTGGCCTTCAACGGGCTCACCCCCCGCGTGGGCGAGGTGCTCCGCTCCCTCATCGAGGGTCTCCACGGGCTGGACGGGTGACGGCGGAGGCCGGCATCGCCGCCACCGTTCGGGGCCGGGGCCTTCGATCGGCGATCGTGCCCGTCGGCTCGACGCTGCTCGGCATGGTCTTCCTGCTCAACGTCGGCATCGGCGCGGTCCCGATCGCGCCCGGCGAGGTACTGGCGATCATCGGCGACCGACTCGGCCTCGAGACGGGCACCCGCTTCACGGAAGCCCAGGCATCGGTGCTGTGGTCGATCCGGTTGCCCCGGACGTTGCTGGCGCTGGTGATCGGCGCCGGACTGGCAGTCGCCGGGGCGGGTCTCCAGGGGATCTTCCGGAACCCGCTGGCGGAGCCGGCCATCATCGGTGTGTCCAGCGGGGCCGGGCTCGGGGCCGCCCTCGGGATCGTGGTGGGGGCCGGTGCCGTCGGCCCCCTCGGCATCGCCGGCGGTGCGTTCGTGGGGGGAACGGTGGCGGCTGCTGCCACCTTCCTGGCATCCCGATACCAGGGCAGGACGGACGTCGTGACGCTCATCCTCGCCGGTGTGGCGGTGGCGGCAATCGCCGGGGCAGGGACCGGGCTCCTCACCTTCCTGGCCGACGACGACCAATTGCGCACGATCGTCTTCTGGCTCCTCGGCTCGGTGGCCGGCGCCAGCTGGTCGAGTGTCTTCGTCACCCTCGGGCTGGTCTCGATCGGTGTGGCCGTGATCCTGGCCCAGGGCCGGAACCTCGATCTCATGCTGCTGGGTGAGGCCGAAGCCCGGCACCTCGGCGTCCAGCCGGAGCTCACCCGGGCCGCGGTCATTGCGGCCGCCGCACTGGCCACGGCGGCGACCGTCGCCGCCGCCGGCGTCATCGGTTTCGTGGGCCTGGTCGCCCCCCACGTGGTGCGCCTCATGAGCGGCCCACGCCATCGGACGCTGCTGCCGGCGGCGGCGCTCACGGGCATGATCCTGATGGGTGGCGCCGACCTCCTGAGTCGGGTGGTGGTGGCACCGATCGAACTACCGATCGGCGTGGTGACCGCCGTCGTCGGTGGCCCCTTCTTCCTCTTCCTCATCCGGTCGACCCGAGCCGGTCGGGTGCTGTCGTGAGCCGCCCGGTCACCGCCCGGGGGGTGACGCTCCGGCGGGGTGGAGCGACGATCCTCGACGAGATCGACGTGTCGTTCGAACCCGGCCGCCTCACCGCAGTCGTCGGTCCGAACGGGGCGGGGAAGTCGACGCTCCTGAAGGTGGTGGCCGGCGACCTCGTCCCCGACGAAGGCGACGTGTGGATCGACTCGGAACCGGTGTTCGGCCTCGCTCCCGCCGCCCTGGCGCGCCTGCGGGCGGTGATGCCCCAGCAGGCGACCATCTCCTTCGGGTTCACGGTTCGCGAGTACGTCGAGATGGGCCTCCACCCCCACACGGCGTCGCTGGTGCGCGAGGAGCAGGACCACGCCGTCGAGGCGGCGATCGCGCGGGTCTCGATCGGCCATCTGGCGGAGCGATCGATCCTCACGCTGTCGGGCGGGGAGTTGCAGCGGGCCACCCTCGCCCGGGTGCTGGTCCAGGCCACCCCCATCGTCCTCCTCGACGAGCCGATCTCCTCCCTCGACCCCGCCCACCAGCACCGGACCCTCCGGATCGCCTCGGAACTGGTCGACGAGGGACGGACGGTCATGGTGATCCTCCACGACCTGACCCTCGCCGCCCGCTACGCCGACGAGGTCGTCGTCCTCGACCGGGGCACGGCGGCCGCCTGTGGCGATCCCCGCGAGGCTCTCGACGCGGTGCTGTTGAGCGAGGTCTACGGCTGCCGGATCCACGTGGGGGAGCTGGCCGGACGACCGATCGTGACCAGCTGGTGACCGGCCGCGCCGTCCGGACCCTCAACCGATGAAGCGGTAGCCCATGCCGCGCACGGTCTCGATGAGGTCGGCGCCAAGCTTCTTGCGGAGGTAACCCACGTAGACGTCGACCACGTTGCTGGCACCGTCGAAGTCATACCCCCACACCCGGCTGAGCAACTGCTCGCGCGACATCACCTGGCCGGCATGGGTCATGAGGGTCTCGACGAGGGTGAATTCCCGGGCCGACAACTCCACCTCGTGACCGCCCACCGCTGCCTTGCGCGAGCGCAGGTCGAGGCGGACGCCGCCGGCCTCCACCACCGTGGCATCCGACGTCCCCCGATCACGCAGCCGGGCCCGGATGCGGGCGAGCAGCTCCTCGAATCGGAACGGCTTCGTCACGTAGTCGTCGGCGCCCCCCTCGAAGCTCGCCACCGTGTCGCGGGTGTCGGTGCGGGCGGTCAGCATCACGACCGGCATTCGTTCGCCCCGCTCGCGGATCCGTCGGAGGACCTCGTGGCCGTCGATGCCGGGGAGGCCGAGGTCGAGGACCATGAGGTCGAAGTCGTCGTCGCGGGCCGCCGACGCCGCCACCCGGCCGTCCTCGACGACGAGCGTCGTGAATCCCTCGGCCTCGAGGCCCTTCTGCAGGAACGCCGAGATCCGCGGTTCGTCCTCGACGATCAGGATCCGATGCATCCGCTCATCCTCCCCCGGCAGGGATCTTGATGGTGAACGTGCTGCCGCGCCCGGGTCCACCGGTGACGGCGACGTCCCCACCGTGGCCCTCGGCGATGGCCCGGACGATGGCGAGGCCCAATCCCGCCCCGTCGGTGGACCGGCGTCCCTCGGCGCCGCGATGGAACCGCTCGAAGAGGTGCTCCACCTCGGCGGGATCGATGCCGGGTCCCTCGTCCCGCACCCAGATCTCCACCTGGTCGCCGACGCGGGCGCTCCCAACCGCCACGGGCGTCCCGGCGGGAGTGTGCTCGACGGCGTTGCGAACGAGGTTCATGACGGCCTGGACGAGGCGTTGCTGGTCGGCCACGACCACGGCCTCCTCCCGGCGGTCGATCGACCAGGGCCGGTCGTCGAGGACCCGCGCCTTGTCGACGATCTCGGTGGTGAACGTCCCGAGGTCCATCGGGTGAGGATCGATGAAATCGCCCTGCTCCGACTTCGCCAGCAGCAGCAGGTCGTCGACGATGCGGGACATCCGGTCGAGCTCATCGGTCACGACCTCGATCGTTTCGGCCCGCTCGATCGGGTCGTCCCCCATGACTTCGAGGTGGCCCCGAATCACCGTGATCGGGGTGCGGAGCTCGTGGCCGGCGTCATCGACGAACCGGCGCTGTGTCTCGAAGGCCTCCTCGAGACGGTCGAGCATGGCGTTGAACGTGCGGCCCAGATCGGCGATCTCGTCGCTGCCCTCGGCGGGGATCCGACGAGAGAGGTCGTTGGTGTCGGTGATCGCCCCGGCGGTGTCGGACAGGTCGCGCAACGGCCGGAGCACGCCTCCGGCGGCGACCCAGGCAAATGCCGTGGCAACCAGGAAGATGCTCCCGTACACGAGCGCCCCGACCCGGAGCGCGTCGTTGACCCCGGCCAGGGCATCGGCCAGGAAGATCGCCACCACGAACACGCCGGCGACCTCACCATCGAAGGCGATCGGCACCGCCAGGTATCGAAGCGGCCCGGCCGAGGTCTCGACCTCACCCCGGCTCGGCTCGGTGAGCGTCGCCCATCCCTCGGCCAGCGAGGTGCCCACCAACTCGGACCCGGTGATGTCTGCCTTGTAGGGATCGCCCTGGATGAAGGTCACCACGGCCTCGCCGGTCAGCGGGGCGTTGCGGGACAGGAACACGTCGAAGATCGCAGCGACGTCCCCACCGAACGGCTCGCCCGTCTCGGGGTCATTGCCACCGGCGAGTTGGCGCAGTTCCGCGACCTCCCGGTCGAGGGCCTCGTCGGCATCGGACGACACCTGTGAAAGCAGGAGGGCCCGCTGCAGGAGCAGGGCCGCCACGAGCGCCACCGCCAACAGCGCCACGTACCAGCCGAGGATCCGCATCCGGGCCGAGACGGGCCGGCGCCACCGAGACGGGTCAGTCGTCGTCATCGTCTTCGCCGTCATCGTCGTCTTCGTCGTCGGCGTCGTCCGACGGGTCATCGCCATCGTCCGAGACGTCGGGCGAATCGCTTCCGGATGAGTCATCGCCATCGTCCGAGACGTCGGGCGAATCGTCCTCGGACGGGTCGTCCACATCGTCCGGTGGCTCGAAACGCTCCGTTCGCTCGCCTGGGGCCACCGAACCCTCCCGGGCATCGCTCGGTGCCTCCGGTTCGTCGTCATCGACGTCTCCCGACGGATCGAGGTCGACGACGGGCGGCACGACCT
>JBFLKR010000056.1:0-16984 GCA_040883295.1 Acidimicrobiia bacterium | reverse complement strand
GGGGGGGGGGGGCCCCGGGGCCGGGCCCCGGGGGGCCCCCGCGTCGCGGGGCGGCGCCGGCGCCCCCCACCGTCGCTAGACGAGTTCGAGGATGGCCATCTCGGCGTTGTCGCCGCGCCGGGGGCCGACCTTCACGATCCGGGTGTACCCGCCCGGGCGCTCGGCGTAGCGAGGCCCGATCTCGTCGAACAGCTTGGTGACGACTTCCTTGTCGTCGATCGAGCGGTGTACCTGGCGCCGGTCGTGCAGCGTGCCCGACTTCGCCTTGGTGATGAGCTGCTCGGCGTAGGGCCGAGCCGCCTTCGCCTTGGCGAGCGTCGTGGTGATCCGCCCGTGCTCGAAGAGGTCGGCGGCCAGGTTGGCGAGCATCGCCTTCTGGTGCGACGGCGACCCGCCGAGACGCTTGCCCTTCGTCGGCTGCATCAGATGCCGCCCGAGTCGAGCGACAGGCCGAGCTCGTCGAGCTTCGCCGAGACCTCCTCGAGGCTCTTCTGGCCGAAGTTCGTGATGTTGAGGAGGTCGTCCTCGGACTTGGTGACGAGCTCGCCCACGGTCTTGATCTGGGCACGGCGCAGGCAGTTGCGCGGACGCTCCGACAGGTCGAGGGCCTCGATGGGCAGGTCGAGGTCGGGCGAGCCCATCTCCTCCACCTCCACGTCACCGAGCTCGAGGCCGACGCCCTCGCCGAGGTCGGCGAAGAGGCCCATGAGCTCGCGGAGGGTCTTGCCGGCCGACGAGACGGCCTCGCCGGGGGTGAGCGACCCGTCGGTCTCGATGTCGAGGACCAGCTTGTCGTAGTTGGTCATCATCCCGACCTGGGTCGGCTCGACGGTGTAGGCGACGGTCCGCACGGGCGAGAACACCGCGTCGATCGGGATCGAGCCGATCTGGTCCCCGGCCGACTGGGCGGCGCGGTAGCCGACGCCGCCGGCCACCGTGAGCTCCATCTCGAGGCTGGCTCCGGCCGAGAGCGTGGCGATGTGCAGGTCACCGTTGACGACCTCCACCCCGGCCGGGGTGCGCAGCTGGGATGCGGTCACCTCGCCGGCACCGGTGGCCGACAGGTAGATGACCTGCGCCTCGTTGGTCTCGACGGCGAGCACGACCTGCTTGAGGTTGAGGATGAGGTCGACGACGTCCTCGACGACGCCCTCGATGGTGTCGAACTCGTGGGCGACGCCCTCGATGCGGACCGAGGTGATGGCAGCCCCCGGGATCCGGGACAACAGGGTGCGTCGCAGGGTGTTGCCGAGCGTGTAGCCGAACCCCGGTTCGAGCGGCTCCACGATGAAGCGGGCCCGAGTGTCGGAGATGGGCTCCTCGGCGATCTGCGGACGTTGGACGATGAGCATCCGTGCTACCTCACTTCGAGTAGAGCTCGACGATGAGCTGTTCCTGGATCGGCGTGTCGATCTGGCCCCGGCTGGGGAGATCGGACACGGTGATCCGACGCTCGTCGAAGTCGACCGACAGCCACTCGGGCACGACGATCTCGGCCGTGTCGTGGCTGTGCTGGACGATGATCAGGTTCCGGCTGGATTCCTTCAACTCGACCACGTCGCCGGGACGGACGCGGTACGAGGGGATGTCGACCCGGCGGCCATTCACCGTGAGGTGCCCGTGGTTGACGAGCTGGCGGGCCTGGGGTCGGGTGGCGGCGAAGGTGGACCGGTACACGACGTTGTCGAGCCGGGACTCGAGCAGGCGCAGGAGGTTGTCACCGGTGATGCCGGTCTGGCGCGCCGCCTCCTGGTAGTAGCGGCGGAACTGGCGCTCGAGGACGCCGTACATGTAGCGGAGCTTCTGCTTCTCGCGGAGCTGGATCTGGTAGTCCGACTCGCGGATGCGACCACGACCGTGCTCGCCGGGCGGGTAGGGCCGGGTGTCGGCGGCGCACTTCTTCGACTGGCAGAGCGGCGTACGCGCCCGGCGGCACGCCTTGCAGGTGGGACCGGTGTAGCGGGCCATGGGTCAACCCCTCCGACGCTTGGGCGGACGACAGCCGTTGTGCGGGATCGGGGTGATGTCGCGCACCCCGGTCACCTCCATCCCCATGTTCTGCAGCGTGCGGACGGCGGTGTCGCGACCCGAGCCGGTGCCGGACACGATGACGTCGAGCTTGCGGATGCCGTGCTCGCCGGCGCGGCGGGCCGCCTCCTCGGCGGCCACCTGGGCGGCGTAGGGAGTGGACTTGCGAGAGCCCTTGAAGCCGACCGACCCACCGGACGTCCAGCAGACGGTGTTGCCGTTGACGTCGGAGATGGTGACGATCGTGTTGTTGAAGCTCGCCTTGATGTGGGCGACGCCGTGGGCGATGTTCTTGCGCTCCCGACGGCGGACGCGCTGGCGCTGCTGCTCAGCCATTACTTGACAGCCTTCTTCTTGCCGGCGATGGGGGACTTCTTGCCCTTGCGGGTGCGGGCGTTGGTGTGGGTCCGCTGGCCGCGGACCGGGAGGCCGCGTCGATGGCGGAGGCCCTGGTACGAGCCGATCTCCATCTTGCGGCGGACGTTCTGGCTCACGTCGCGGCGCAGGTCGCCCTCGACCTCGTAGTTCTGGTCGATGTACCGACGGATCCGGGTCACCTCGTCGTCGGTGAGGTCCCGGACCTTCGTGGCGCCGTCGATTTCGAGGTCGACGGCGACCTGGGAGGCGCGGCTGCGCCCCACCCCGTAGATGTACGTCAAGGCGATGTCCAACCGCTTGTCACGCGGGAGGTCGACGCCGGCGATTCGAGCCATCGTGGAACTACCCCTGTCGCTGCTTGTGTCGTGGATTGGCGCAGATCACCCACACGCGGCCTCGCCGCCGGATGATCCGACACTTCTCACACATCTTCTTCACCGAAGGCTGCACCTTCATCGGGTTGACCTCGGGTCGGCCCGGCACGGCGGCGCCCCGCGACGGTCGGGGGGCGGCGTCGGTCCGGGTGAACGGACGAGACTTCTGGCGTGCAGGCCGAGGCGGGGAGAGGTGATCTCCGCCTGCCCGAGGCATGCAGAACGGCGGCCTTGCGGCCGAATGGGCATGCTACACGTGGGCTTGGATCTCTGCCAAGTCGGTCGGGGCGCCTTCGGGCACGGTGAGCACCTGGACGCCGTCGGGGGTCAGCGCGACCGTGTGCTCCCAGTGGCACGACCAGGAACCGTCGGCCGTGACCACGGTCCAACCGTCGTCGAGCACCGCCGTCTCCTCGCCCCCGAGGTTGAACATCGGCTCGATGCAGATGGCCATCCCCGTGCGGAGTCGCATCCCCTTGCCACGGCGCCCGTAGTTGGGCACCTGGGGCTCCTCGTGCATCTTGGTGCCGATCCCGTGGCCCACGTACTCGCGGACGATGCCGTAGCCGGCCCCCTCGCCCACCGCGGCCACGGCGGCTCCGATGTCACCGATGCGAGCACCGGGTCGGACCTCGCCGATGCCGGCCCACATGGCCCGCCGGGTCGTCTCGAGCAGGCCCTCGGCGTCGGGCGACAACTCGCCGACCCCGAAGGAGATGGCCGCGTCGGCGTGGTAGCCCTCGTAGATGGCGCCCACGTCGATCGACAGCAGGTCCCCCTCGGCGAGGACGTGGTCGCCGGGGATCCCGTGGACGATGACCGAGTTGGGGCTGGCGCAGATGTGGCCCGGGTAGGTGCCGAGGTAGCCGTAGAACGAGGGGGTGCAGCCGTGGTCGGCGATGACCCGGGCGGCGATCTCGTCGAGCTCCTTGGTGGAGACGCCGGGGGCGGCCGCCTCCCGGGTGGCTTCGTGCACCGCGGCGACGCAGATGCCGGCCCGGCGCATCCGGGCGAAGTCCTCGGGCCGCTTGATGGTGATCATGCGCCCGCCGTCATGTGTCGAGCGCCGCCACGATCCGATCGGTGACCTCGGGGACGGGCCCGACGCCGTCGATGTGGTGGACGATGCCGCGGGGCTCGTAGAAGGCGATGAGGGGTGCCGTCTCGGCGTGGTAGACGGCCAGACGGGTCCGGACCGCCGCCTCGGTGTCGTCGGCACGGCCCCGAGCGAGGATGCGGGTCACCAGTTCCTCGTCCGGCACCCCGAGCACCACGACGTGGTCGAGTCCGTCCTCGCCGAGGTGGGCGTCGAGGGCCTCGGCCTGGGGTCGAGTCCGGGGGAAGCCGTCGAGGATGTAGCCGTCGGCGGCATCGGGCTCGGAGATCCGGGCCTCGAGCATCTCGATGACGACCTCGTCGGGCACCAGCTCGCCCGACTCCATGATCCCCTTGACGCGGGCCCCGAGCTCGGTGGCCGGGTCGAGCGCCCGGAACATGTCGCCCGTCGATACGTGGGCGATGCCGAGTCGGGTGGCGACCACCTCCGCCTGGGTGCCCTTGCCGGCACCCGGTGGACCGAGGAACAGGATCTTCATGGCGCGCCTCCCTTCCCGGTACTCAGTACTCGGTACTCAGTACTGGCTTCCCCACCGTCAGGTGAGGAAGCCTTCGTAGTTCCGCATCGTGAGCTGCGACTCGATCTCCTTCATCGTCTGGAGGGCGACGCCCACGACGATCAGCAGCGACACGCCGGAGAACCCGATGGGGATGTCCCAGATGTTGGAGAAGATCGACGGCAGGATCGAGATGACGCCGAGGAAGACCGCCCCCGGCAGGGTGATCCGATTGAGGATGTGCTCGAGATGGGCGACGGTCTGGCGACCCGGCCGGACACCGGGGATGAACCCGCCTTGGCGCTGGATCGTGTCGGCCTGTTTTTGGGGATCGAACTGGATCGCCGTGTAGAAGTAGGTGAAGAACACGATGAGGCCGAACAGCACGAAGATGTAGGTCCAGGTCGTGCCGCCGCCCTGGCCGAAGTTCTGGTCGACCCACGCCCGCACGTTCTCGAGCCACGCCGCGTTGGAAGGGATGAGGGTCACCAACAAGGCCGGGAAGATGAGCACCGAGGTGGCGAAGATGACGGGGATGACCCCGGCGGTGTTCACCTTGAGGGGGATGTAGGTGGACTGGCCTCCCATGACCCGACGACCCCGGACCCGCTTGGCGAACTGGATGGGGATCCGCCGCTGGCCCTGGTCGACGTAGAGGATGGCCACCACCATGAACAGGCTGATCAGCACGAAGACGGAGAAGCGCTCCCAGTTCCCGGCGCCGGCGGTGAACGTGTAGATCTGCTGGTACTGACCGGGCAACTGGCTGAGGATCGACACGAAGATCAGCAGCGACATGCCATTGCCGACGCCCCGCTCGGTGATGAGCTCGCCGAGCCACATGACGAACGCCGTACCGGCGGTCATCGTCACGATCATGAGCATCGCCAGCCACGGGTTGTAGTTCGGCACCAGCGACAGGCCGCCGAAGATCGTCGACCCCTGGGCGGCGAGGAACGTCAACGTCGTCGACTGGATGAGGGCGAGGATGACCGTCAGGTACCGCGTCCACTGGGTGATGATCTTGCGGCCGGCGTCACCCTCCTCCTGGAGGGCCTGGAGCCGGGGGATGACCACGCCCAACAGCTGCATGATGATCGCGGCGGTGATGTAGGGCATGATCCCGAGTCCGAGCACCGAGAAGTTCTCGAGCCCGCCGCCGGAGAAGAGGTTGAGGAGGCCGAGCACGCCGCCGGTCTCGGCCTGCTCGCGCAGCTGGTTGAGGCGACCGAGGTCGATGCCGGGGACCGGGATGGTGGCGCCGAGCCGGTAGACGGCGAAGAGCAGCAGCGTGAACAGGATCTTCCGACGAAGGTCGGGGATCGTGAACATGTGTCGGTAGACGGCGAGCAAGCGGGAGCTCCGAGTTCGGATGGAGGGTGGCAGGGTACCGTCCGAAGCCCCGTAACCCAACCGCCGCCCGGCCCGGTGATCACCGGGCCGGGGTCGTTGCCCTCATCGGCCGTGCGCCGCTCCTCGCCGGTCCGATCTCGACTCGTCGGCGGCATCCTCGATGCGCACCAACAGCGCTGCCGAGGGGGTCACCTTCCCGCTCAGGTACGTACTGAGCCGGCTGCCGCTCGTTCCCACGAGTTCGGCGAACTCGGCGTTCGTGAGCCCGGATCGATCGACGGCGGCGCGCACCCTCGCCGCCACTTCGGCCCTGGCCGCCCGGTCGGCGTCGCTGCGGGCGCGCTCGATGGCGAGTGCGAACAGCGTGCCGACGCCGTCGGGCTCTCGATACGACAGGTACCGCTCGACTCGACGAGCGACGGGCCCCCAGGGAGACCGGCGGATCTCGGCGAAGACGGGCTGCCAGTCACCAACGAGGCCGCGGTCGATGACCGTGACGAGCGCCTCGTACGGCCACGTCCGCACGTCGTCGTCCGGCGATGCTTCGACGTTGCGGAACACCACGGGCATCAGACGGCCCGCGACAGGCGGAGTGCGAGGGTCTGGCAGGTGTCCACGATGTCGGACCACCGGTGGTAGCGCTCGTCCAGGCGCTTGTAACGAGGGAGCTCCTCGACGACGTCGGTATCGCGCGGCTTGGGGTCGGCAAGCGCGACCACGAGCGCCGTCAGCACCGACCCCGACTCCCCCGACCGGTCGGCGTAGTACTCGTCGATCCCCGAGAGGATCTCCACCGCCGTGTCGAGTCCGAGGTGGTCGGCGAGTCCGACGACATCGAGGTAGTCACGCACGACGTTCCGCTGCACGACGAGGTAGGCCTTGACCCGGAGTGCCTCGGCAGCAGTCGGTGCCACCACGGACCCACCCTCGACCTCGACCCGGATCGTCTCGAGGGGACGAGTCCGCCGCATCTGGCGGAGGCCGGCCTCCACCCCTCCGAGGCTGCCCATGATCGTGAACGGCGGCTTGGACGCGCGAACCGAGGTCGCCCATCCCTCGGTGGCCTCGACGGCCTCCAGCACGGCCTCGTACCGCTCGACGAGGTCGGTCAGGACGTGGTCGTGATCGAAGGAGTCGCGGTGGCCGGCATGGAGCGCAGCGGCGGATCCACCAACCAGGACGGCGTCGGGCACGGCCTCCTGGAGTCGAGCCGCGGACGAGAGCACCCGCTGGAGGGTGGGACTGGGATCATGCACAGACTTATCATATCTGATATGTGGGGCCGATCCAAGAGCTACGAGCGCAGCAGCACCGCAGGCGCGTGGCGAGTTGCCGCCACTGCGGCCGGGATCGCCGCCACTGCCCCCACCAAGGCTCCGGCCACCGGGGCCAAGACCGACAACACCGGATCCAAGACCGGGGTCCAGCCCACCGCCTGGGCCGCGAACACTGCAGCGACGGTCCCCAGCACCACGCCGAGCGCTCCCCCGAACACCCCCACCATGGTCGCCTCGACCACGACGGTCAGGGTCACACCGGTCGGTCTGGTCCCAAGTGCCCGGGCGAGGCCGATGAGATTGCGGCGCTCTCGGACGCCGTCAAGCACGGTGGAGGCGACAACGCCGGCGCCGATCAGGACGAGGAGCCACCCCGTGATCTGGACCAGGCCACGGGTGTCGGCGCTGATCCCTTCCACCAGGTCGGTGAGTGTGGGGATCACGAACGTCCGCACGCCGTCGGGGTCGACCGGTGCGGCGTACCCGGGACCCAGCTCCACGACGACATCGGCGGTGCCCGGCTGGACGACGACCTCGATGGCCTCGTCGGTGCCGGTCCCGGGCCACCACGCCGACGCCAAGGCGTCGGGCACGACGATCGCACCCAACAGGTCCGGTCGCACCTCTGCGCCCTCGATGACGCCGGCCAGCGTCATCGGCCGCCCCTCGACCCACAGCCCCGGTTCGCCGATGCCCAGCGGCGGCAGTTCCTCGGCGACCGCGGCTCCGAGCAGCACCAGGGGCGCGCCCCGCGCCCAGGCGGCCGACGGGTCGGCCCCGGCGGGAGCGATCTCCAGTTGGTCGAACAGCCCCTCGGACGCCGCCACCAGTCGGACGCGTCCGCTCCACGGCGGTCTGGCAACCACGGCGTCGTCGCCGACGACCCATAGGTGGGCGGCGGACTCGACGGTCGGGAGTCGCCGCAGCGAACGTTCCGCACCGGGCCCGAACCACGGCACCTCGTCCACCGTCGTCGGCGACAACTCCACCTGGGTGGCGGCCAACTCGTCCAACTGGGCAGCGATCGCCAACTCGGCGCTGCTCGCCAATGAGGTCGAGAGGAGCACGGCCGCGACGCCGAGCGCGACCACGATCAACGAAGCCGCCCAGCGACGTGGTTCGCGGGAGACCGACCGCAGTCCCTCCCGAAGGTCCTCCCCGTAGGGGTAGCGGTCGTTCATGCGACCTCCCCGTCCACCAATCGCAGCTTCGTCGCTGCGTGGTCGGCCACGAGCGGGTCGTGGGTGGCGACCACCACCGCAACGCCGGCATCGGCGATCGCCAACAACGCTTCGGTGACGGCCTTCGTCAACTCGGTGTCGAGCTGGCCCGTCGGCTCGTCACACAGCAGGAGTGTCGGGCGCTTGGCCACCGCCCGAGCGAGCGCCACCCGTTGCTGCTGACCCCCCGAGAGCTGGTCGGGATGGCGGTGTTCCAACCCCCCCAGACCAAGGTCGGCCAACGCTTCCCGTGCGACCGCCACCCGCTCGCGGCGGGGCATCTCCCCGAGCATGATCCCGCGCAGCACGTTCTCGAGCGCCGTTCGGCGGGGCGAGAGCAGGTGGGCTTGGAACACGAATCCGATCGACCGGCGGCGCCGCTCGGTCCGCTCCCGCTCGCCCAACCCGGCCACGTCCTCCCCGTCGAGGAGGTAGGTACCCGACGTCGGTTCGTCGATGAGTCCAAGGATGTTGAGCAGCGTCGACTTGCCCGAGCCCGACGGTCCGACGACCGCCGTCATCTCCCCCTTACGCACCGCCAAGTCGTCGATGCTCAGGGCTCGCACCTCACCAGGGGCCTCGCCGTAGCTCTTGGCGATCCCTCTGAGTCGGGCGACCTCGGGCTCAGCCACCGACGACGACATCGTCCCCGGCCGCAAGCGCCTCGCTCTCGAACGCGACCTGACCCCCGGCCTGGCCGATGATGTCAACCGCGACCTCCTGGATGTCGCCCGAATCAGGGTCCAAGACGCGGACCGATGCAGCGCCGTCGGTGTCGACCGCGATCGCTGCGGCGGTCACGATCAGCGACGGCCTCGGAGCCTCCCACACGACGTGACGGACCCGCACCTCGGTCCCGACACCCGCCGCCACGTCACCATCGACGAGCAGCAGCCACCCGTCGTCGGTCGGGTCGATGCCAACGATGCGACCGGCGCCGCTCTCGCCGGACGGGTCAGTGAGTTCGACGTTGTCGCCCACCGCCAGGTCACTGACGATGCGATCCGCCGACCACAGCACCAGGGGGCTGTCCTCATCGGCCACAAACAGCGGGGCCTCCTCTGGGAGGAGCACGCCGCCGGTACGAACCCGGACTTCGGCGATCGTGGCCGGTAGCTCAGGCACGACGACGAACTGGTGGGGGCCAGGGGGTGAGGCCGACCGCCACGGGTCTGAGTAGCCGGCCTCCTCCCACAACAGGCGAATCGCCCGTTGCGTGCGTCCGCCCAACACGCCATCGGGCTCGGCCTCGTACCGACCCATCTCGGTGAGCGCCTGCTGCACCTGTTGGACATCGGCGCCCCGCAAGCCCGGCGAGAGCGTGCGGTACAAGGGGAAGGTGCCCTCGATCGCGAAGACCGGCTCGCCAGCCACCTCGTAGACCACGTCGCCGGCGCTGACCTGATCCCCGATCCCGACGAACACGTTGGTCACCACGGCTTGCCCCTCGCCGGAGAACGCCCCCACCATCACGGGCGCCGTTGCGGCACTCCGCACGGTGGCCCGGAAGGCGAGCTCCTCGGCGAGCAGGCCCTCCTCGACTTCGACGGTCGGTGGCTGGGTGGCCGATGGGACCGTGGTCGACGGGGGAGCCGACCACACCCCCGCGACGGCCACGGACGCCACCCACCCGAGCACGATGCCCGCCAACACGAGCACGAAAGCCCTCATGGGGTCATGTCCCGACCACCGCTGCCGCCCGCTCCAGCGCCACCTCGTTGACCTGTCGCATCGCCACCACGTTGTCGGCGTACCGCGCATGGAAGTCGGCCAAGACCTCCAGTTCCACCTGCTCCCCGACCGCCCGGAGGCCGACCTCGCGGTTGCACTCGGCGGTGGCCACCGCCAGCTCGATCTCGAAGGCACGGGCCGCGGGATCGTCGGGGGCTTGTCGCAGGCGCTCTCCGGCTGCCTCGGCGGCGTCGTCGGGGTGGTCGAAGTCGAGACCCCGGTCATCCATGCACGCCGCCCACTCGCGCATCGCGCCCTTGACCTCTCGGGAGTCCTCCACCTCCTGGCGGAGGGTCGGCCGGAGCTCGTTGCTCACGGCGACCCGTTCGCCGGCAGCCTCGACGCTGCCGAACAACTCGCTGTCGGCCGCGGCTCGACACCCGTCCGTGGCGGCGGTCATCTCCACGTCGCCGAATCGCACCGTCACCAGCGCGTCGACCGACCCATTCAGGTCGCGGTAGTAGCGCTCTCGTTCCTCTCCGACCAAGGAGTCGACATACCGGTCGTGCTCCGTGACCGCCGTCTCAGAACCGTCACCCAACTCGTTGGTGAGGTCGAGCCCGGCGTAGCCGAATCCGACTCGACTGGCCAGATCGACGTCATCCCACCGCCAACTCCCCGAGCTCGAGTACGGCGGCAACTCGACGTCGGTCCCCGGGGACGCGGCGACGTCGTATCGCCAGCCCTTTTCTCGCATGCACTCCCCGACCAGCTCGATCCGGGCCATGCGGATGACGGCGCGATCGGCGTCGGTCAGACCACCGGTCTGGATCACCTCTCTGAACGCCAGGAGCTCCGCTTCGGACACGTCGGCCGTCGGCGCGCCGGCACAACCGACCACGGCGATGGCCAACAGCCCGAGGACCGCTCCCCGGCACCATCGTCGTCGACGCATCAGCAATCGCCTGGGATCGTGTTCGACTCCCCCGTGTTGTCCTCGTACCAAACGACGTTCGTGTAGCCCCACCCGGCCGGCACGCAGTAGATGTCGTTGGAGTAGTTCGCGTTCGCATAGACCCGGACCGCGTTGCCGTCCGTCTTGTTGTTGAACATGGAGTCGTCGTCGTTGTAGATGGCCCAACCCGACCAACTGCTGTTCGCCTGCTTGAACTGGGACTTCCCACCGCCGTAGTTGGCATCCTCGTATCCGCAGGCCCAGCTACTGCCGCAACCCGTTGGTGGTGTCCCGGGCGCGCCTTCCGCCTCGGCCGGCGGGGCCGAGACGATCATCACCACCGCCATCGCGACCGCCAGCAATGCGGCGATGACCCCTTTGTGGGCGACACCTGCGTCGATCGATTCCTTCATCACAGTTCTCCCCTGTTCCGCTCGGACCTTCCGAGCATGTACCCCCTTAGTGTCCGGCTGGGGGCGGTTGTTGCACGATTTCTCAGGAAGTCTGCGAGCGCGATTCGGTCGGGACCCACAGCTCCCAGCGCGGCCAGCGCCACGCCTCCGACGACCGCCGCCGGCACCGACCACCCCGGCACATAGGGGGTGAAGTCCGCCGCCGACGCCGCCACCCACACCGCTCCCAGCCCTGCGGCCACCCCGACCACGGCGGCCGGCAGCGCCACCGCCAGGACCTCGCCCATCACCAACCGCCGGAGGCGACCCTGGCTGGCGCCCATCGCCCTCCGGTACCCGAACTCGGGCCAGCGCTGGCGGACCGACACCCAGGTCAGGAACAGGACGAAGGCCGCCCCGCCCAGTCCGAACGCGCCGGCGGTCAGCAGCGCCAAGGACGACACGGTCGACTCCACGCCGCTACGCAGTTCGATCGGGTCGGGCGGAAACGACACCTCCACGCAGTCGGGCTGCTCGGGGTCGATGGCGGGAGCCACCCACTCGGCAGCCCGCGTGGCCGAGCCCGGCGGCACCACGGCAAACACCTGTGATGCCCGTCCCTTCGTCGGCCATACGGACGCCAAGGTGGTCGCGGGGATGAACACGTCGAGGCTGGCCGAGGCCAGTTCCTCGGAGCCGGTCGACACGCCGACCACCGTGAACAGCACCCCGTCGATCAATACCGTGCTCCCCGGATCGAGCGGCAGGCCCATCGTCCCACCACGGCACCGACCACGACCACCCGTCGCCCGAGGGCGTGGTCGTCCGGTGTCAACGTCCGCCCGGCCGACACCTCGAGCGCCATCGCCTCGCTGGACCCGTTGGTCAACGCCCGCAGGTCGGGGTCAGCCACCTCCCGCACCCAGGGCTCCGCCGGCGCCAACCTCACCGAACCCGGGAGGTCGACAGTCCCCCCGACCACCCCGGTTCCGGCCGGGAGGGCGACCACGAACGGGAGCGGCGGGCAATCGCCGCCCCGGCTCTGGGCGACCAAGCTCGTCGACGACACGGCATCGAAGTCGGCAGCCACCGCCAACTGCGAGGTCGTCCCCCACCCGAGCGAGAACACCGCCAATGCGGTCGCCAGCAGGGGTCCGGCCGCGGTCAGGGCGAGACGCAGCGGGATAACGGGCCATCGTACGCCCAGCCGAGGGCCTCCATGCACTCGACCACGAGCCGCTGATGAGCATTGTTGACGAGCGCCGCCACGTCGTCCGTCTCGGGCCAGATGAACGACCTCAGCTGATCCTCGACCGCCTGGTCCGACATGGCCTCAACGCCCGGCTGGGCCGGGGCGCACGCCCCGACCCAGACCGCGAGCACGGCGGCTACGGCTGGTTTGGCAATGCGTAGCCGGAGCATGTGGTCGAGGTGGTGCTCGTGAGGTTGGAGTTGCCGGCGTCATCGCGGTTCGGATGAATCGCGTCGTAGTCTGCCAACGCTTACCCCGCGTGATGTGGCCAGCCGGGCCGGTTTGTTACACCCTTCGACGAGGAACCTTCGGCCGGACCCAGCCACGGTCGACGCAGACGGCGATGGCCTGGTACGGGGTCTCAACGCCCACCAGCACCATGAGTTCGGTCAACAAGCGGCGGAAGTGACGCGGGCTGACTCCAGCCAGGCCGGCCGCCTCCGTCTGGTCCCGTCCATCCACAAGAGCCTGCGCAACCGTACGGAGCTGCTCGGGGACGATCGGGGGCTCGGTCACCCCACCTACATGGCCGCAGGTGAGGAGATGTTGCAACATCTGGCCGGATCCGGCCATGGAGAGGGAGAACGACGTGAGGGAGTCTCCCATGCAAACATCCATCATCGCTCTGACGCTCCTCGCCTTGAGCCTGATCGCCCCGCCAGCCGCAGCCAGCCAGAGCGCAATGGCAGAGTTTGAAGGCGAAACGCTCGACCTCGCCGAGTCATGGGGTGAAGCCACGGCGTGCCATGTCGCCCAGGAGGGTGTGACCTGCTTTCGGACCGAGGCGGCGATGGACCAGTGGCTGGCCGAGACTCGAAGCCAAGACGCCGAGACTGGCCCGGCCCCCGCGAGCGCATCCTGCTCGGGCAACCTGCGGCTCTACGACGGCGCCTCGTACTCCGGAACCGTCCTTAACCTCTCCACCCGGCAGACCTGGCTGAACCTCTCCGCCTACGGGTTCGACCAGCGAACCTCGTCGTACAAGGTGGGCCCGTGCTCGGCATCGTTCGCAGACTTGGCAAACGGGGGCTTTCCCCGCTACCCGTCGTACCTCACCGAGGCCCACGACCAATCCACCTCGATGCTGTCCGGATGGAACAACGACGTGTCGTCGGTCTACATCCATTGAACGATGCGTGACGCCTCCCGCCACGTCGATCCGGCGGCGGAGCAGCGGTTCGAGGCGGCGTTTCGGACCCACTTCGCGGAGGTCCTCGCCTACCTGCGGAGACGGCTCCCCGCCGACGAGGCCAACGACGCGGCCGCCGACGTGTTTGCGGTGGCGTGGCGGCGCAGCTCCGAGTTCGACGACGAGATCCCAATCCCGTGGTTGCTGGGAGTCGCCTACCGAGTCACCTCCGAGCACTACCGCAGTCGACGCCGACGGACCGCGCTCGTGAAGCGTCTCTCCTCCGAACGCCAGAACGCCGCCGATGATCCAGCCCGTCTGGTCGCCAGCCGAGGCAGCGCCGGCGAGGCGTTGGCTGCCTTCACTCGCCTCCGCCCCCGCGACCAGGAGCTCCTGCGTCTCGCCGCGCTGGAGGACCTGACCACCGAGCAGATGGCGGAGGTGCTCGGGCTCTCCCCCTCGGCAGTCCGCACGGCCCTCAGCCGCGCACGCGACCGCTTCCATCGCGAGCTCGCAGAGGACACGGGGTCATGAGTCTCCGCGCAAAACCCGTGACATTTCGCCGCTGCCGGCCATACAAGGGGGGAGGGAAGCCGTGAACGACGATCTCTACGACATCATCCGGGCCGCACACGAGCCCTTGACCCGCAACCTGCCATCGGCAGACTCGCCCGAGGCGCTGGCGATCAAGGCGCGGGCGATGGGAGTGGAGCGACCCAGTCGACGGAGAGCCGTCCGTCCGCGGTTCGCCTTCGCCGCCCTTGCCGTGCTGCTCCTCGCCGCCGCCGCCACGTGGCTGATCCTGCGCGATGTCGAGCGCCACGCATTGGTCTGCTTGGCCGAGGTCGAAGCTGACGCCGACCGCGCCGGTGTCGTCCCCGACGGTGTGCCGTCGCCTGACGACTGTGCGCCGGCGTGGAGGGACGGCACGCTGACCAACCCGGCAGTGGCGCCGGGCGAGGTACCTCCGCTGGTGGGGTGCAGCGACGGCGGCACCCTGGTGGTCATCCCCGCCGAGGATGCCAGCGCCTGCTACCTGCTCGACCTCGAGCCGGCGGCCCCGGTGGACCCGGACTCGGAGCTCTACGACCTCGCTGCCGTGAAGGACGAGTTGCTTGCCTACGTCGTCAGCCAGGACTGCGCCGACCTCGACGCCACGACGGCCGAAGCCCAGCGCATCCTCGCCGAGTCCGACTTGGATGGCTGGACCGTCGAGCGGGTGTACGGGCCCCCCGAGTACCCCTGCGCGAGCCTGTCATTCGACGAGGACGACCGGACGATCTACATCGTCCCGATCGATCCACCGCCACCGGGGGGGTGAGCGCGACCTGCCGGGTTCATCCCGCCGCCTGCGGCCACATCTGTCTAGGCGGCGGAAGTTCGCCCACATGGCCCAAGTCGAAGCCTGAGCCTTCGACGACGTGACCATCACCATTCCCGTCTACGAGGCGGACGGCACGACCGTGATCGGCGAGTTCATCATCGGCGACCACTGATCCGGATACCGATGTCCCGGTCGAAACCAGGCAAGCAATCTTGCAACATTCGCCCGGAGCCGGCCACCAGTGGAGTAAGGAGCCACAGAAAGGAGCTCGTATGCGCTCGTCAGAGCGACAGGACCGCCGGGACATCAAGCCGATGGCCGAAGCAGACGCCACGGCAGCCAAGAACGCGGAACGCAAGAAGCGAAGCGGAACTCGGGCATTCGGCCTTGTCCTCCCGCTGGTGGTCTTCGCCGCGCTCAGTGGAGCTGCCTTCGCCGCGATCCCTCGAGCTGGTGCCGACGCCGAGACAGCGCAGGGAGCGGCCACCGTCCAGACCACCACAACCAGTCCCTCGGCAGCCGAGGCCGGCATCGCCACCGACTCCGGAGAGACGCAGCAGGCGGCATCCGCAGCCGTTGACCTCGAAGCTGCACTCCACCAAGCGGTAGTCACTGCCCCCGAACTCTCGGGCCTGACCGTCGGTGACAGCGCCAGCACGGAGACGCCAACCGGAAGCTGGGCAACCATCGACCTCCCCACCGAGGGTGGCCGGTGGGTCGTGATCTGGTTCCAAGAGGGCGTCGGCGACATCACCGACAAGTTGGCGACGGCTCCCGCGCCGGCGCAAGGCAGGTCCGATGTGTCGACCTTCGTCGAACGAACTGATGGCGAACTGACGGTGTACGTTCAGGACCAAGCCGGCAATGTCCTTCATCTTGGATTGCCTCTCATCGGTGAATCCGCCAACGTACCGAGCGAGTTCGCCGATGTATCGGACGCGGCGGCCGCGGCATTGGCTGAGGATCTGCTTGCGAAGGTGTCGGGACGATGACAGTTCGCCAGATCGCTCGCCTACTGCTCGTTGTGGTCCTTGCGGTTCCGGTCGTCGCCGCATCACCGGCTCTCGCGTGCAATGAGCATGCCCGGGGCCTCAGTTGGCACGACAACTGCTGGATCGGAATCGGCTAAGACACATCGAGCAACATGGCCACCGAGATGCAGCGGATAGTCAAGGGGGCAGGCTGGTACTCGGGGGCAATCGACGGCATCATCGGGCCCGTCACGGACGGTGCCATCAAGAACTACCAAAACGCCCACGGGTTGACGGCCGACGGGATCGTCGGACCAGCGACCTGGAACGCGCTTTGGGTCGACACGGCCTACTGCCAGTTCGGCAACCCGTACGACTACCTCCGGGCCAAGGGGTACGAGAACTGCACGAGTCTGGGGTCGATCAGGCATGCCTCCTCATCGACGTTCTACTTCTATGTGAAGAAGCTCAACAACACGTGGCACGCGAGCATGAACCGCTCCGGGCCGTCGTAGAGCGCCTGTCACCAACTACCGAGAGGGGCCCCCGGCGTCGTACCGGGGGCCCCTCTCGTACGAGTCAGGCTGGGGTCAGGACTCGATGAGCTCCACACTCCCGCCGGCGGCCTCGATCTTGGATCGGGCCGAGGTGGAGGCGGCGTCGACCTTGACGGTGAGCGCCTTGTCGAGGTCGCCGTTGCCGAGGACCTTGATCGGGCCCTTCTTCTTGGCGAGCCCGGCCTGACGCAGCAGGTCGGGGGTGATCTCGGTGCCGGCGTCGAAGCGATCGAGATCGCCCACGTTGACGGGGTTGAAGACCACCTTGTTGGGGTTCTTGAAGCCCTTGAGCTGGGGGACCTGGCGGTGGAGGGGGGTGCGCCCACCCTCGAACCACGGCGGGACCGTGCCGCGGGCCTTCTGGCCCTTGGTGCCGCGGCCGGCCGTCTTCCCACGGCGCCCGGCCTCGCCCCGGCCGACACGGATCTTCCGCTTCTTCGAGCCGGGGGCGGGCTGGAGGTCGTGGAGCTGCAGCTGGTCGTCGGACATG
>JBFLKR010000055.1:0-4326 GCA_040883295.1 Acidimicrobiia bacterium | reverse complement strand
TGAGGGAACTGCCACGGACTCGGCGTCAGCCGAGTCCGCGACCACGACGACGACCGTTGCCCCGTCCACGACCTCGACCAGCACGACCTCGACCACGACGACGACCACTACGACGACCACGCTCGTCCCCCCGGACGGGCTCACGGCGGCCGAGCGCACCCTCGAGCAGGTCACCGTCATCGGCGGGACGATCTCGCCGAAGTCGGTGGTGGCATCGGGCACCGGCCTGTTCTTCGCCCAGAACATGATGTACCGGCACACGGTCACCGTGTACGACCGCTCGTACGAGCTCGTGGCGACCATCCCCGACGACGTCGACCTCGGCGCCCTCGGGTTCGCCGGCTACGAGGGCCGGTACCAGGGTGCCCCGGTCGAGGCGGCGTTCACCTCCGACGGGGCGTTCGCCTACGTCTCCAACTACGAGATGTATGGGGCCGGGCGACGGACGGGGGCGGGCGACTCGTGCTCACCCGGCCAGTGGCAGGACTCCTTCGTGTACCGGATCGACGCCGAGGCGCTCGGGATCGACCGGGCGATCCCGGTCGGGGCGGTCCCCAAGTACCTCGCCCTCACCCCCGACGACCGTCTGCTGGTGGTCTCCAACTGGTGCTCGTACGACCTCTCGGTGGTCGACCTCGCCCGGGATCGGGAGGTCGCCCGGATCGACATCGGCCGCTACCCCCGTGGCATCGCCATCAGCCCCGACTCGTCGACGGCGTACGTCGCCGTCATGGGGTCGAACCGGGTGGCCGTCGTCGACCTCGAGACGCTCGCGGTGGTCGACGAGCTCGTCGTCGGCTCGTCGCCCCGCCACCTGGTGCTCTCCCCCGAGGGCGACGTCCTCTACGTCAGCCTCAACCGCGAAGGGCGCCTCGCCAAGGTCGACCTCGCGACCGGGGAGGTCCTCGCCAAGGTGGCCACCGGTGTGGCGCCCCGCAGCATGGACATCTCCGACGACGGCACCGCGCTCTACGTCGTGAACTACGAGTCCGGGACCATGAGCAAGGTGCGCACTGCCGACATGGTCGAGACCCAGGAACTCGGCGCCGGCTACCACCCCATCGGCATCACCTACGACGCCGCCACCCGGGAGGTCTGGGTGTCGGCCTACGGGGGGACGATCACGGTCTTCGTCGACACCGCGCCCTGACCCCACAACGGCCGATGGGCCCCGAAGGGCCCATCGAACCGGGGAAGGAGGCGGGACGTCTATGACTGGTTGGCGTGCTCGGCCTCGTGCTTGGCGATCTCGGCCCGCACCTCGTCCATGTCGAGGGCGCGGATCTGGCCGATGAGGTCCTCGAGGGCCGAGTCGGGGAGGGCGCCGGGCTGGGCGTAGAGGAGCACGTTCTCGCGGAAGGCCATGAGGGTGGGGATGGAGCGGATGCCGAACTGGCCGGCGAGCTCCTGCTGGTCCTCGGTGTCCACCTTGGCGAAGGTGATGTCGTCGTGGGCCTCGGACGCCTTCTCGTAGACGGGGGCGAACATGCGGCACGGGCCGCACCACTCGGCCCAGAAGTCCACGAGGACGATGTCGTTGTCGGTGATGGTCGACTCGAACGAGTCGAGCGTGAGGTCGATGGTGGCCATGGAAGGTCTCCGGCAGTCGAGGTCGGAACGATCGCCAGTATACTCCGGGGGGTATATCTCGTCAACCGTTGCCCCGTACAACGCCGGGTCGCGACCACTATTCCGCGTCCCCGGAGGCCTCACATCCGCTTGGCGACCTCCTCGAGCATCACCTCGGTGGCGCCGCCGCCGATCGTGTTGACCCGGGCATCGCGGTACATCCGGTTCACGGGTGTCTCGACCATGAAGCCCATGCCGCCATGGAACTGGGTGCATTCGTAGAGCACCTCCATGACCGTCTCGAGCGCGTGGGCCTTGACCCCCGACACGTACTTCGTCGCGTCGATCCCCTGCTCCATGAGCCACGCCGCCTGGTACACCGACGCCCGCGCGGCGTCGATGCGGGCCTGGGCCATGGCGAGCCGCTGGCGGATCGCCTGCTTGTCCCAGAGCGTCGCCCCGAAGGCCTGTCGGTTGCGCACCCACTCGAGCGTGAGGTCGATGGCCGCCTGCCCGGCACCGACGCCCTGGGCAGCGAGCACGAGGCGCTCGTTCTGGAAGTTCCTCATGATCTCGTAGAAGCCTCGGTGGAGGGTCCCGAGCAGGTTCTCCTCGGGCACCCAGACGTCGTCGAGCACCAGCTCGGCGGTGTCCGAGCAGCGCCACCCCTGCTTGTCGAGCTTCTGGGCCACCTCGAACCCCTCGCGGTCCTTCTCGACGAGGAACATCGAGATCCCTCGGGGGTCGTCGGGGTTGGTCCGGGCGCCGATGATCACGAGGTTCCCGTACACGGCGTTGGTGATGAAGATCTTGCGCCCGTTGATCCGCCACCCGTCGCCGTCCTTGCGGGCGTGGCTGCGCATCCCCGCCACGTCCGAGCCGGCGTCGGGCTCGGTCACCCCGATGGCGGTGATGGTCTCGCCCGAGAGGATCCCCGGCAGGAACCGGTCCAACTGCTCCTCGGAGCCCGAGTGGAGCAGGTGCGGGGAGGCCATGTCGGTGTGGACGAGCACCGTCGCGTCGAACCCGCCGAGCGTCGAGGACGCGCCGAGGGCCTCGGCGAAGACGGTCGAGGCCACGGGACCCATGCCGAGACCCCCTCGCTCCTCCGGCACCTGGATGCCGAACATCCCGAGCCCGCCCATCGTGCGGAGCACCTCGCGGGGGACCTGGCCGGCCTCCTCCCAGGCGTCGGCGTTGGGCACGACCTCCTTCTCGCAGAAGGTCATGACCTGTTCGGCGAGGGCCGCCAACTCGTCATCGATGAGCGGGTGGGGGGCGAGTGATGGCATCGGGGATTCTCCTGTCTCGGGTCGGGTCAGGCGCGCCAGGCGGGCGGGCGCTTCTCGAGGAACGCCGCGATGCCCTCCTGGCCCTCGGCGCGCTCCCAGGCGTCGGCGAGGTGGCGGGCGGTGTAGGCGGCGTTGGCCTCGTGGTCGTGGGTGTCGACGAACTCGATGAGCTCCTTCGTGGCGGCGACGGCCTCGGGGCCGCACCGCAGGACCGCCGCCACCTCGGCCTCGATCGCTGCGTCCAGGTCGTCGACCACCGCGGTGAGGAGCCCGAGGTCGGCGGCCATGGCCGCGTCCAGCATCCGGGCGTTGAGGAAGGTGCGCCGGGCATTGGCGGCCCCCATCCGACGCACGACGTAGGGGGAGATGTTGGAGGGGGACAGTCCGAGCGTGACCTCGGTCAGGGCGAAGCGGGCGCTCGGGACGGCGAACGCCATGTCGCAGACGGCGATCATGCCGACGCCGCCCCCGAAGGCCTGCCCGTTGACCCTGGCGATCGTGAGGGTGGGGAGGGTGTCGAGGCGTCGCAGGAGAGTGGCGAGGTCACCCGAGTTGGCGACCCGCTCGGCATGGGTGAGGTCGAGTTGGCTCTTCATCCAGCCCAGGTCGCCGCCGGCGCAGAACGACTCGCCGGCCCCGGTCAGCACGAGGGCCCGCACACCTCCGGCCTCCACGTGCTCGGCGACCCGATGCAGGTCGTCCATGAACGCCGGGTTCATCACGTTGTGGCGCTCGGGCCGGTCGAAGGTGGCGGTGGCGACGCCGCGCTCGTCGACCTCGTAGCGCGTCTGGGTCAGTTCGGGCAGGGTCGCCTCGGGGTGGGTCATGGGGTCTCCGGGGGGGCGGGGCGGGTCGTGAGCAGGCCCCCGAGGACGACGGCGGCCATGGTGTCGGCGACGTCGTCGAGGGTCCGGTCACCGTCGGGTCGGTACCAGTCGAGGGTGGCATTCATCATCCCGAGCAGGGCGAGTCGGGCGACATGGAGGTCGACGGCCGCGTCGACCAGCCCGCCGCGTTCGGCGTCGGCCAACAGGTCGGCCCACCGCTTCTCGTAGGCGTCGCGGGCCGGGGTGCCCGCCCGCCGCACCTCGGCCGGCGCGGCGCCGAAGACGCCGACGTGGGCGGTCGTGTAGGGCCCGTGCTCGAACAGGGCCCGGAGGTGGGCACCGATCGCCGCCCGCAGCCGGTCGGCCGGGTCGTCGGCGGCGCCGGTCAGCGCCGCGTCCAGTTCGGCGGTGATGCGGTCGATGCCCTGGTCGAGGATCTCGCCGAGCAGGCGTTCCTTCGAGTCGAAGTGGTAGTAGATCGACCCCGCCTTGATCCCCACCGCATCGGCGATGTCCCGCAGGGTCGTCTCGGCATACCCCTGGGCGAGGAACAGCCGGGCCGCCTCGTCGAGGATGCGGGTGCGTCCGTTCTCCATGGACGCGAGCCTACCTAACGCTCGTTAGGTAAGCGAACGGGA
>JBFLKR010000054.1:0-9983 GCA_040883295.1 Acidimicrobiia bacterium | reverse complement strand
CGGGATGGGCGACGAGGCGCCCGAGCGCCCGCCCGCCGGCGTCGGGCTCGACCGACGGGTCCACCTGGGGATCGATGATCCATGGGCTCTCTCGTTGCGGCAGCAGGCGGGCGTGGGCGGTGCCGGACTCGGTGGTCAGCAGCAGGTTGAGGTCGCCCACGAAGCCGCCCGTCGCCTCGGCGAGCGTGGCGCGGGTGGGCACCAGGACCGGGGCGGCGCCCTCCCGGTCCGGCCGCGGGAGCGGGGATGCCTCGGGACCGCCCGGCGACGTGGTGGGGTCCGCCGTGAGACCAAAGCCGATGCCGAACCCCACCAGCAGCCCGACGACCAGCCACGCCCAGGCTCGGCTGCGGCGGGGTCTCGGGGCGGGCGTCGCCGACACCGGGTCGAGCGTGAAGGCCTCGTACTCGACGACGCCGTACTCGCTCACGGCGCCACCGCCCGGATGGCCAGGTCCGACGACCCCACCGAGGCGGTCCTGGCGGTGGGGAGGTGGAGGGCGCGGGCGAGGTCAGGACCCTCCTCGTTCTCCTGGTACCAGACGACGCCCTCGCCGTCGTCGACGAGCTGGGCCCGGTCCCCAGCCCCCGATGACGACCCCCACGGGGACGAGACCGAGAACCCACTCACGCACGCCCACAGGACGGTTCGGTCCCGGGCCTCGACCGGCAGGCAGTCGCGCCCTCCCACCGGGGGCTCGACGCCGTCGGCGGGTGAGCCAGAGGCACGATCGCGCCACCCCAACCCGTCCGCCGCGACCACGGCGACCCGATCCGCCAGCAGGGCGGCGACGGTCTCGCCCGCCGGGACCGACCAGGCCCCCTCGGGCCCCACCACCCACGACGTGGATCCCGCGGGGTCGGTCAGCACGGCGCCCAACCGGTCGACCTGGGCGACGACGAGACCGGGGGCGGGGGCCGACGCCAGCGTCCTGGGACTGGGGTCGTCCGTCCCGAGGTCGACGATCCGGACCTCCGGGCCCCGGCCACCGGCCGCCGTCCAGGCGACGAGATCACCCTGGCCATGCACCGGGCCCGACGACGGCGCCGACCGCTCCGACCCATCCGGTCGGACGATGCGCAGGCCGTCGGACCCGACGAGGGCGGCGCCACCCCGCCCGAGGGCGACGACCCGACCGGGGGCGACGCCCGCCACCGGTTCCAGGCGATCGCCGGCGACGACGAGCAGGTGATCGTCGGGCAGGTCGGCGAGCGCCACCCACGCCCCCTCGGGGAGGCCCTCCCAGAACACGCCGGGATCGGGGGCGGGGAGTGGATCCGCGTCGGGGAAGGCGTCGACCGGCGTGGCGGCCGGCACCGTGGTGGTGGTCGGCATGGTGGTGGGCGCCGACGACCCTGCCGAACCCGCCCACGCGCCGAGGCCACCCCCGGCGACGAGTCCGGCCACGCCCATGGCGAGGCCGGCCAGCCACGGCCGCGAGCGCACGCGCATGCCCAGACGGTATTCGACGGATCGGCCGACGGGGGCGGCCGTAGAGTCGGCCCGCAATGCTCGAGCTCCTCTGGGACATCATCACCTTGCCGCTGGCGATCATCGGACTCGTCGCCACGGGGGCGGTGGTCGGGCTGCTCGCCCGGTGGCTCCTACCCGGGCGCGACGACCTGTCCTTCGTCGGCACCGTCGGGCTCGGCATCGCCGGCTCCCTGGTGGCCGGCGTCGTCGGGGCCCTCCTCGGAGGCAACGTCGACGACCGCCTGCTGTTCATCCCTCGCGCCGGGTTCTTCTGGTCCATCGTCGGCGCCGTCGTCGCCCTGCTGGCCCACCGCGTCGTCGAGAACTCCCGTCGATGAGCGGAGCGATCTACCGCCGGTCGCGCCAGGCGGTCGTCGACCTCGTCGGCAACCTCGACGAGGCGGGCCTGGCCACGCCGGTCCCGGCCACCCCGGCGTGGACCGTGCGGGACGTGCTCGGCCATCTGGTGGGTGGCTGCGAGGACCACGTCTCCGGGTCGGACGAGGGAGCCCCGGGGGATGCCTGGACGGCGGCGCATGTCGCCCGTCTCGCCCCGCTGCCGGTCCACGAGGTGCTCGATCGGTGGGAGGCCGTGGGACCCACGATGGAGGCGTGGATCGACGGCGACGACCGGCGCTGGACCTTCTCCGTCCACGACTGTTGGGTCCACGAGCACGACCTGCGGGCGGCACTCGAGGTGCCCCGCCGGGACGACGAGGCGGCGGCTCGCTACTCGGCGTCGGCGGTCTGGGCGGTTCGCAACCGCTGTCGGGAGGCCGGGCTCCCCGTCCCGGCGTTCGTGGTCGACGACGAGGTGGTGCTCGCCGGCGACGGCCCCACGATCCGGTTCGGCGACCTCCACGACGTCGGCCGGGTGCTCTTCGGCCGCCGCTCCGAGCGCCAGGTCCGGGCCCTGGACTGGTCGGAGGACCCGGGACCGTGGTTGCCCCTGCTCTCGTTCTTCCCGTACCCGACCGAGGACCTGGCGGGATGAACTGGGAGACCTTCGCCGAGGCGGCGTCGACGACGTCGTGGCTCGCCTACGTGGCCACCGTCCGCCCTGACGGGGAGCCGCATCTCGCCGTCGTGAGCCCCGGCATCGGGAGGGAGGGGGTCGTGTGGTTCGCCACGCGGGCCTCCTCGCAGAAGGCGCGCAACCTGCGAGGCCATCCCGGCGTCGCCTTCCACTGGCCGGTCGGGGGGCCCGGGCCGGGCGAGTTGACGGCGCGGGGCACCGCCACGATCCACCACGACCCGGTATCCCGGGCGAGGCTGTGGCAGGCCGGTGTCGTGCCCTTCGATCTCGCCGGGTTCTTCGGTTCACCGGAGAACGACGACCTCGCCTTCGTCGAGGTGGCGATCGAACGAGTCCGACTCGTCGGTCCCGACTTCGTGGCGCGGGTCTGGACGACGGGTCCGCGATGAGGGTCGTCGTCGCCCTCGGTGGCAATGCGCTGCTCCGCCGGGACGAGCCGCCCACGGAGGCCAACCAGGAGGCCAATGTCGCCCTCGCCGCCGACCGCCTCGCGCCCGTCGCCGCCGACCACGAGTTGGTGGTGTCCCACGGCAACGGCCCCCAGGTCGGGCTGCTGGCGCTCCAGGCCGCGGCCCATCCCGAGCTGCCGGTCTACCCCCTCGACGTGCTCGGCGCCGAGACCCAGGGCATGATCGGCTACCTGCTCACCCGGGAGTTGGGCAACCGGCTCCCGTTCGAGCGGCCGCTGGCGGTGCTGCTGACGATGATCGAGGTGGACCCCGACGACCCCGCCTTCGGCGACCCGACCAAGCCGATCGGGCCCGTCTACGACGAGGCCGAGGCCCAGCGCCTCGCCGCCGAGGAGGGGTGGGCGCTGCGACCCGATGGCGCCGGGTTCCGGCGGGTCGTGCCCTCGCCCGCCCCGAGGCGGATCTTCGAGCTGCGGCAGGTGGAGTGGATGCTCGAGCGGGGCGCGGTGGTCATCTGTGCCGGTGGCGGCGGCGTCCCCACCGCCTACACGACAGGCCGGCGACTGGTCGGCGTCGAGGCCGTGATCGACAAGGACCTCGCCTCAGGGTTGCTGGCCGACGGCATCGGCGCCGACGTCTTCGTGATGGCCACCGACGTGGACGCCCTCCACCTCGATTGGGGCACACCACGGCAACGGCCGATCGCCCGCATCCACCCCGACGCCCTCGCCGCCCTGGCTCCGAGCCTCCCGGCCGGCTCCATGCGGCCGAAGGCCGAGGCCGCCGCCCGGTTCGCGGCGAGGCCCGGACGGCGGGCGGTGATCGGTGCGCTCACCGACGTGACCGACCTCGTCGCCGGGTCGGCCGGGACCGTGGTCACGACCGAGGTCGACGGCATCGAACCGGCGGCGGGCTAGAACGGTCGCCCATGGCATTCGGCGTGCACTCCGAGGTCGGCCGGCTCCGCAAGGTGATGGTCCACGAGCCCGGCCGCGAGCATCGGCGGCTGACGCCGTCGAACGCGGCGGAGCTCCTCTTCGACGACGTGATCTGGGTCGATCGGGCGATCGAGGAGCACCGGGCGCTCGTCGATCTCATGCGGGCCCGGGGCATCGAGGTGTTCCATGCCGAAGACCTCTTCGTCGAGGCGCTGGCCCACGCCGAGGCGCGGGCGTTCGTCCTCGACACCGTTCTCGACGAGCGGATGGTCGGCGCCCACGCCGCCGTCGAGGCCAAGGCGGCCTTCGCCGCCACCCCGACCGAGGGCATCGCCGACCTGGTGATCGGCGGCATCGCCCACGCCGACGCCCATTGGGAGATGGGACTGGGCTACCAGTCGTCGGACCCGACCGCCATGGTGCTGCCGCCACTCCCGAACTTCCTCTACCAGCGCGACCCGTCGAGCTGGGTGTACGGGGGCGTGACCCTCAACCCGATGGCGCTCGGGGCGCGGCGACCCGAGACGCTCATCGTCGAGACCATCTACCGATACCACCCGATGTTCGCGGCGACCGGTGGCGTCGACGTCTGGTTCGGCGGGGCCGGTGAGGACTGGGGGCGCGCCACCGTGGAGGGTGGCGACGTGGAGGTGATCGGGAATGGACGGGTCATGGTCGGCATGGGGGAGCGGACCACCCCCCAGGCCGTGTCGATCCTCGCCAGGACCCTCTTCGCGGCCGGGGCGGCCGAGGAGGTGCTGGCCGTCAGCCTCCCCAAGCACCGCTCGTACATGCACCTCGACACCGTGCTGACGATGGTCGACCGGGACGCCATCACCGCCTACCCCGACGTCGTGGACCGGGCGCGGGTGTGGTCGCTGCTCCCGGGCGACGTGCCCGAGGACGTGGTGATCGTCGAGCGCGACGAGACGATCCCAGAAGTCATGGGCCGGGCCCTCGGCACCGACATCCGGGTGATCGCCACCGGCGGGGACGCCTTCGAGGCCGAGCGCGAGCAGTGGGACGACGGGAACAACGTCCTCGCCCTCGAGCCCGGGGTCGTGGTGGCCTACGAACGCAACACGGCCACGAACCGCAAGCTGCGCTCGGCCGGCATCGAGGTCTTGGAGATCGCCGGCAGCGAACTGGGGCGGGGGCGCGGCGGCAGCCACTGTCTGACCTGTCCCCTCGCCCGCGACGCCTGACCGAACCGGGCCCCACCGAAGAGGGCGGTATCGTCTCGGCGCCGATGGACGACCCCATCTCCCTCGCGCCCGGACTCGCCGCCCAGTGGGAGGCCGTGGAGGGCGTGCTCGCCGAGGGTGCCCCCGAGCAGGCCCGGGCGGCGCTCCGTCGACGCGGCGCCCATGGCATCCGGCCCGAGGAACTGGTGTCGGAGGCCTGGTTGCGGCTCTCGCGGACCTTCGACCGACGCGAAGAGCCGTACCCCGAGTGGCGCGACGACTCGGCCGACCGGCTGGTCGCCCGGGCCGTGGACGCCGCCCTCGTCGACCTCCTCCGTCGGGCCCGACCAGCCGACATCGTGCCGGTCGCCGACCCGGTGCCTCCGTCCACCGCCCCCGCCGCGCCCCGCGTGGAGACGCTGGACGGGCTGCGAAGCGTCATCGGTGCCATCCCCGAAGCGATGAAGGGGCTCGAGTGCCCGGGCTGTCGGCCGGAGGTGGTTGCCGCCGTCGCCGTGGCGGTGGTCCAGCGCATCGCCGCCGGCGACGACCCGGGTGGGCGCGGTACCGACTTCGACCGGTTGCTCACCGCCGCGCTGGCCGAGGTGATGGGCGCCGACGCCGCCCCGGCGACGATCCGGCAGCGCCGCCGCCGCTGCGGGCCGTGCGTGCGGCGTACCATCGAGCGGGCGATGGTGATCGCGGGGTATGAGGGGCCATGAGTCAAGGACTGCACTATCACGACGACCTCGCTCGCTGGGAGCTCCGATTGGCGCCGGAGACCGCGTGGGGCGAGGCGGAGTCACCGGCACCGGGAGTCACCGTGCGGCGCACGGCGGGCGGCGCGGTGGCCGTCGTGGCCGTGGATGCCGATCCCGACGGCTCGCTGCCCCCCGCGTCCCGTGCCGCCGTCCTCGAGGCCACGGGGATCGATCTCGACGTCGCCACCGATGGGTCGCCGCCGATCCTCCCGGGTCGACTCGGCTCCGCGGGAGACGGGACGGCGTTCTCGATGCCGTCGTCCGCGCCCGTCGGGGTCGACCCCGGCCGGACCGGCCGCTGGGCGTTCGACGACGACCGACTCACCGCCACCATCACCGTGCCGGTCGAGCCCGGCACGGCGCCCGACGACCTGTGGGTGTCCGTGGTGGAGATCGGCACCGGGCACGTGCTGGCCGCCGGTGCGCTCTCGATGATGGACGAGGCGGAGGCGGGGACGACGCTGACGATGGCCGTGCCGTTCGTGTCCGACGACGTCCGCATCGACATCGGTCGCCTGGCCCCGTCCCCGAGCATCCCGGCACCGTCCCGCTGGGTCTTCACCGCCCTTGTCGGGGTGGTCGCGCTGGTGGTGGCGGCGATCGTCGGTGGCATCTCGGTGTGGACCGAGTCGGGCGTCGAATCGGTTGGTGACCTCGTCTTCGTGGCACAGATCGTGTTCATGGCCGCCGAGATGGGCCTGTCCGTGCTGCTCGTGGACCGGTTGTGGCGGTTCCCGCTGCTGCGGCCGCTGGTGGGGTTCGTGGTCGTCGTCGCCGTGTGGGCCTACTCGAACGTCCTCTACTCCATGCTCAACCTCGGGATGGGTTGGGGGACGTGGTACGCCGACCTGGCCGAGAACCTCCAGTGGTCGACGATCATCCTGCTGCCGGTGGCGGCGGCGTGGGCGTTCGTGGGGTTGCTACGGCGAGGGGCGCGCCGATGAGGGCCCTCGGCGTCACCGAGCTGCAGGTGGTCGTGGTGGGTCTCGTCGCCGCCGGGATCCTGCTCGCCCTCGCCTTCCGATACCGGGGCGGCGAGGTCGGGGAGGCGGCCCGTCGGTATTTCGTCGCCCAGGCGCTCGGCCTGCTCCCGGTGCTGTTCCTCATCCTCATGTCGTGGCAGGAGTCCGTCGCCGGCCTCGACTTCTTCGAGTTGCAGGCGGCCTACAAGGTGCCGGTCAACGCCGCGGTCGTCGTGTTGTCGGCGGTGACCGTCTGGACCGGGTATCGGCTGTGGCGGGTGCTCGGCTCCCGGGAGCCCTGACATGTCACGGTTTGCGCCCCCCGCTGCGATGGAGGGGGTGGACCAGGGAAGCGTCCGCCGGCAGACCGGCCGCGACGACGGGACCGGATCCGCCCAGCCAAGGGGGGTGGCCGATCCGGTCGGTCGAGCCCGAGTGGCCCCGCCAGTGGCGGGGCCACTCCGCGTCAGGGAGTGGTGATGGCCCGCCAGGTCGCGTCGGCCACTCGCTCCAGCTCGGTATCGGACAACTCGACGCCGGCCGCCACCAGCCGCACGAGCGAGCCGAACGCCAGTACCCAGATCACCTCCATCGGCACGTCGACCAGTCGGGCGGCCACGTCGGCTGCGGCCGCCTGCTCGCCGAGCGGGTCCCCTTGCTCGGCGAGACGGCGTTTTGCCTCCGCCCGGTAGGGCGACACCTCGAGTTGGTCGAGGAACCGGGCGCGGGCCGGCTCCTCCCGGAGGTGGCGGTACACGGCCCGGACGATCGTCCGGTAGCGCGCCTCGGGCGGGGCATCGGGGTCGAGGACGTCGAGCACCGCGGCCGCGAGGTCGGCCTTGACCTCGAGATAGGTGGCGTGGACCAGCTCCTCCTTCGAGTCGTAGTGGACGTAGGCGGTCCCCGCCGCCACCCCGGCCTCCTTGGCCACGGCGCTCATCGAGGCCCCGTGGAACCCCCGCTCGGCGACGAGGTCGCGGAGGGCGCGGCGGATGGCGGCCGGACGGTCGACGTCGGTGGCGATCGGCGTCATGCGTCCTCCAGGGCGGCGTCGAAGTCGAAGGTCACGCCGGTTTCGCGTTCCGAGACCGCCCACAGCGTGGCGATGTCCCGATCGACCTTCGGGCGCAGCACCGGCAACCGGACCGGGTGCCCGAAGTTCATCCAGCGGGGCCCGTAGAACTCGCCCCCTCGGGCCCCCGGATCGGTGGCGGCCCGCAGCTGGGGTAGGGCGCCTCGGTCCGCCGGCATCCCGGTGCGGGCCGCGCCCCACTGGGCGACGGCCCCCCCGACGCCGGCGCCGCCCTCTCGGTGGGTGCGGACCTGCAAGTCGGTGTGCGACAGGCCGGGGTGGGCGGCGAGGCTCTCGGCGGCGAGGCCCCGGGCGCGGAACTCCCGGTCGAGGCCGAGGGCGAAGTGGTAGTTCGCGAGCTTCGCTCGCCCGTAGGCGCCCCATGGCGAGTACGAGTCCTCGAGGTTCACGTCGTCGGGGTCGATGGGGCGCCCGAAGTGGTGGGCGGTCGACGTGACCGTCACCACGCGGGCCGCCTCGGCCGCGAGCAGGGCGGGCAGCAATCCGGCGGTGAGCACCCAGTGCCCGAAGTGGTTGACGCCGAGCTGCATCTCGAACCCGTCGGCGGTGCGCCGCTCGGGCATCGCCATGAGGCCGGCGTTGTTCATGAGGATGTCGACGGTCGGATGGGCGGCGGTGATCGTGGCAGCCGCTTCCCGCACGGAGTCGAGCGACCCGAGGTCGAGCTCGACGATCTCGAGCGAGGCGTCGGGATGGGCGGCGAGGATCTCGTCGTGGGCGGCCGCCGCCTTCTCCTGGTTGCGGGCGGCCATCACGACGTGGGCGCCGGCGCCGGCGAGCGCCTTGGCGGACTCGAGGCCGAGGCCGGAGTTGGCGCCGGTGACGACCGCGACGTGGTTCGTGAGGTCGGGGATGTCGGCGGTGGTCCAGGGCATGGTCGGCTCCTGTCGGTGACTGAACGTTCGCTCAGTATGGATGAACGGTCATTCAGTTGTCAAACCGAGACCGTCGCCCCCGGTGTCACCGTCACCTCCGACCCCCGAACCACCAGGGTGGCCGCCGTCCGGTTCTCGTCCGCAGCCGTCACCGAGACGCCGTCTGGCGTCGCCCGCACGCTGAACCGGAGGCCCCGCCACCGGACCGGGTAGGTGATCGCCGTCCACCCCGGGGGCAGGGCCGGGTCGATCCGCAGGCGCCCGTCGGAGAAGCCGAGGCCGCCGAACCCTTGCACGGCCAGCTGGTAGGTGCCCCCGCAGGCGGCGGTGTGGATGCCCCCGATGAAGGTGCCGCCGACGACCGAGTGGTTGGCGTCGCGGAGGTCGACCGACGCCGTGGCCCGGAAGTGGGCGAGGGCGGCGTCGAGCTGCCCGACCCGGGTCGCCACCATGCCGAAGGCGGCGTGGCTCAGCGACGAGTGGTGCGAGCAGCGGGGTTCGTAGTAGTCGTAGTTGGCCCGGGCCGTGGCCTCGTCGAACCGGTCCTCATGGAGCCACAGCAGCATCGGCACGTCCGCCTGCTTGGACACCTGGGTGGCGACCGCCACCCCGTTCGGCCAGCCCCAGTACTCCTGGGGGTCGAGCAGCCGGGTCGCCACCTCGGCGGGGGTCACGTCCTCGAGGTCGAAGAAACCGTCGAACTGCTCCACGAGTCCCGTGTCGGGATCGGGGGCGGGCAGGTGGAGGTGGTCGTGGACGTGGCGCCAGCGGTCCACCTCCTCGCCCGTGAGCCCCAGCCGGCCGGCGATCGCCACGAGGTCGTCGGGGCGGTCCGCGCCGAGCCGATCCCACGTCTCGATGGCGAAGCCGAGGGCGGCGGCCACCTGGTGGTTGGTGAAGGCGTTGTCGTCGACGTTCTCGTGCCACTCGTCGGGGCCGAGCAGTCGGATGCAGTGGTACGTGCCCCGCCAGTCGTCGAAGCGCACGAACGACCGCAGGAAGCGGGCGACCTCGAAGGCGACCTCGGCCCCGTGCTCGACGAGGAGGTCGACGTCGTCGGTCACCGCCACGTAGCGGGCGATCGTCGTCACCACGTCGGGGGCGACGTGCATCTGCCAGTCGTTGAAGTGGTTGCGGATCGGGCGGCCGGTCAACACGTCGGTGAAGAAGATGTCGGGGCACAGCTCGTCGCCGGTCCGGCCCGAGATCCAGGCGAAGAAGGCGCCGTCGTAGCCGAGCCGGGCCGCCTTG
>JBFLKR010000007.1:0-3185 GCA_040883295.1 Acidimicrobiia bacterium | reverse complement strand
TGTTGGCCTACGGCGTCGTGCTCGGGACGATGCAGGGGATGAGCCAGGCACTCCAGACCACGGTCTACGCCCACTACTTCGGCCGCCTCCACATCGGGGCCATCAAGGGACTCAGCACGACGATCCTCGTGGCCGGCACGTCCGTCGGCCCCCTCCTGGTCGCCCTTGGGTTCGACGCCGCCGGTGGCTACCGGCCAGTGCTCGTCGCGGCGGCGGTCGCGCCGGCCGTGCTGGCAGTCGTCGCCCCCTTCCTCCCGCTCGTCCGCGACGGGCGGGTCCGGTGAACCGCCCCACCGGCGCCACCCCCTAGCCTCCCCGCCGTGCAGCAGGTCCCCAACCTCCTGGCCTACCTCCGCATCGTGCTGGTGCCGGTGGTCATGGTGCTGGCACTCGATTCCGACGCCGGGCCGACGGAGCCGATCGTCACGGCGGCGGTGCTCTTCGTCGTCGCCGCCGTCACCGACTTCCTCGACGGCTGGATCGCCCGTCGGTGGGATGCCACCTCGATCTACGGGGCGTTCTTGGACTCGACGGCCGACAAGCTCCTCGTGACGGGGATGCTGCTCGCCCTGCTGGTCGTCGATCGGGTGCTCATCTGGTTCGCGCTCGTCATCATCATGCGCGAGTTCGTCGTCATGTCGCTCCGCGGCCTCACCGCCATGCGAGGGGCGACGATCCCTCCGAGCCCCTGGGGCAAGTGGAAGGCGGCCCTGCAGTTCACCGCCATCACCCTCGCCCTGCTGCGCACCGGCAGCGAACTCGGGCCGTACTACCTCGACGAGTGGGCGATGGCGGTGGCGGTGGCCTTCACCGTCACCTCCGGCTGGGGGTACGTGACCGCCTTCTGGTCGGTGGCCCGCAGCGTCGACGATCGCCCATGAGGGTGTTCGTCACCGGGGGGTCCGGGGTCGTCGGCGGCGCCGTCGTCCGCCACCTCATCCAGCGCGGCGACCGGGTGCGGGCCCTCGCCCGCAGCCGCCCGGCGATCGCCACGGTTGCCGGGTTGGGGGCCGATCCGATCGCCGGGTCGGTGCGCGACCGAGCCGCGCTCGCCGAGGGCATGGCCGGTGTCGACGTCGTCTTCCACGTGGCCGGCGTGAACGAGATGTGCGTCTCCGACCCCGGGCCGATGGAGGCGGTCAACGTGGACGGCACCCGCCGGTTGCTGGCCGTGGCCGAGGAGGTCGGCGTTCCCAGGGTCGTGGTCACGTCCTCGGCGGCGGCGATCGGCGAGCCGCACGGGACCGTTGGGACCGAGACCTCCCCCCACCGAGGCTGGTTCCTCTCCCACTACGAGCGGTCCAAGTACCTGCAGGAGCAGGCAGCGTTCGCACACGAGGGCGACGTCGAGGTGGTGTGCGTGAACCCCTCGTCGGTGCAGGGTCCCGGCCGGGCCACGGGCACCGGACGGATCATCGTCGACGTGCTGGCGGGACGGATCCCGCTGCTCCCCGACGCGCCGGTGTCGATGGTCGACATCGACGACTGTGCCGAGGGACACCTGCTCGCCGCCGAACGCGGGCTGCCCGGCCGGCGCTACCTGCTCTCCGCGTTCACCCTCACCACCCGGGAACTGCTCGATCTGCTCGGTGAGCGGGTGGGCATCGAGCCGCGGGTGGCCTACCTGCCGGCCTCGGTGACGCGGGGGCTCGCCCGAGGGGTCGGGGCAGCCGAGCGACTCGTCGGGGCGACCCTGCCGGCGCCGGTGTGTGGGGAGATGTTGCGCACGCTGGCATTCGGCCATGCCTACGACGGGAGCCTGGCCCGTTCAGCGCTCGGGCTCACCCACCGGTCGCCGGAGTCCACCCTCGAGCGGCTCGTCGCCTGGTTCCGCGCCGAGGGGCTCCTCCGGGTCTGAGCCGCCCGGACGCTGCGGTTCCCAGTTCGGCCCGGGCTGGACCACCTGGGTGACGACGAGCTCGATGCCGGCCTCGGTCAGGCGCCGCTCCACCCGTCGGGCCAGCTCGTCCTTGACCGACCGGGCGGTGCGGGTGGGCACCACGAAGCGAGCGGCGAGCCGCACGCCGTCGTCCTCGATGCGGGCGAAGACGCGGGGCAGCAGCTCAGCCTGGGGGACCGGGAACCGACGCCGGAGGCGGTACATCGCAGCCAGCGCCTCGTCGAGGTCGGAGATCCGCTCGGCCTCCTCCCGGAGGATCGCCGACGCCCGCTCGCCGTCCTCGTGGTGGGGGACGAGCACGTCGAGTTCCTCCCAGATGAAATCGAAGAACGACGAGAAGTTGTAGACGGGATCGGTGAACGTCGCCTTGTTGGAGATCGCCACCATCCGCCCGGTGTGCTGGCGGCCCCCCACCCAGTTGATGCGCTGGCCCTCGGAGCCGATCTCCATGAGCTTGGTGCGCATCGGGCTGATGTCGATGACGTCCCCGCTCACCCCGCCCATCTGGATGCGGTCTCCGACCGTGAAGATCCGCCCTACCGTGATGTTGAACCAGCCGGCGAGGGCGCCGACCACCTCCTGCATGGCGAAGGTGATGCCGGCGGCGGCGAGTCCGAAGGCGGTGGCGAGGCCGGTCCCGAACGGCTGCCAGATGACTACCAGCGCGACGACGACCACGGCCACGACCCCGTATCGGACGAACTTGCGCCCGTAGAAGCGCTCGTAGTCGCCCTCCACCCGCGCCCGGATGGCACGGTCGGCCAACCAAGCAACGACGAGGCCGGCGACCACGATGGCCGCGCTCACCAGCACCCGCGGAAGGATGGCGTCGAAGGATTCCATGCATCGTCGGCCTACCCGGCGCGGCCCGGATCGAAACCGGGCCCGACCCCTCGACCGCGGCGCATAGCCTGCCCATCATGGACCTGACCCCCGAGGAACTCGACGCCCTCGTCGCCGAGCTGTACCCGGCCGCCGGCGCCGACGGCCTCCGATGCGAGTCGCTCGGCGAGCGCGAGGCCGTGGTGCGCTGGCCCCTGGACGAAGCCCAACTCCGACCCGGCGGCTACATCTCCGGGCCCGTCCAGTTCCGTGCCGCCGACCTGGCCCTCTGGTACGCCGTGTTCACCGTGATCGGGGTCGAGCCGATGGCCGTGACGACCCACCTGCACATCACCTTCCTGCGCCCCGCGGTGGGTGGCGACCTGCTCGCCCGCTGCCGGATCCTGCGGGTGGGGAGGACCCGGATCTACGGCGACGTCGACCTGTGGGTCGACGGGAAGCC
>JBFLKR010000053.1:0-8581 GCA_040883295.1 Acidimicrobiia bacterium | reverse complement strand
GTCGTCGCCCCGGCAGTGGTGGGTGGCCTGGCGCTGACCGTGGGACTGGTGGTGGGCATCGAGGACGACTTCTTCATCACGGTGATGCTGTGGTTGTCCCCCCTGTTCGCCTTCCTCGCTGCGCTCATCGCCACCCGAGTGCCGGGCAACTCGATCGCCTGGCTGCTCCTCGCAGTCGGCTTGACCGTCCCGGTCGCCGCCCTGGTGTCGCTGGCGATCCCTGCCGAGCCTCCGACCGACCCGTCGATCTTGCTCGGCCTGGCCCTGCTGGCCGTGGAGGGATCGTGGATGGGGTTCATCTTCCCGATCCTGCTCGTCCTGTTCCTCTTCCCGACCGGGACGTTCCTGACGCCACGGTGGCGATGGGCAGGCCGGCTGGTCGCCGTGATGTTGGTGACCTTCGCCTTCCTCAGCCTCTTCGTCACCGAGTGGCAGTCCACCATCCACGGGTGGGCGGTGGCCAACCCGAGCGGGTTCATCCCCGTGGGCGTCTTCGACAGCTCGGCCTTCGCGGTGGTGTGGTCGGCCGGCCTCGTGGTGCTGGCGGTGGGCGGGCTGGTCGCGATCGTGCTCCGTTACCGGCGGTCGTCGGCCGTTGGGCGGGCGCAGATCAGGTGGTTCGTCGTCCCGGCGGTGGTCTTCGCAGCCTTCTACGCGTCGGCTGCCATCCCGGGGGACACGTGGGTGGGCACGACGTTCTTCAGCGTCGGGTTCGGTATCACGTTCCTCTCCCTGCCGGTGGCGATGACGATCGCCATCACCCGGTACCGCCTGTTCGAGATCGACCGGATCGTCTCACGCACGATCCTCTACGTACTCGTCCTCGGCCTCATGGTCGGGGTCTACGTCGCAGCCCTCCTCGCCCTGGGCCTGGTCTTCCCCGCCGATGGCGACCTGCAGGTGGCGGTCGCCACCCTGGCGGCCGTCGCGGTCTCGGTGCCCTTCGGCCGTCGTCTGCGCCGATGGGTCGACAAGCGATTCTTCCGATCGCGCTTCGACGCCGCAGCGGTGGTCTCGGGATTCGCCGCGTTCCTGCGTGAGACGATCGACACCGAGTCGGTCACCGGCCAAGCCCGGGCCGTCGTCGACGAGGTGTTCGCCCCCGAGTCGGTGTCGGTGTGGTTGGCCGAGGAGCCGGCATGAGGGTGACGGAGCGCAGGGTGCTCCTGGTCCTCACGGCGGCCTTCCTTGTCGTGGCCCTCGGGCTGGCGGCCGTCCAGGGGGAGCTCGCCGGCTTCGAGTACCCCGGGTCGCAGGCGGTGTTCGCCATCGCGTTAGCGCTGTCGGGCGCCGTGGTCCTCGGGGGCCACCCGGGCCACACGGTCGGTCGCCTGCTCATGTGGGCGGGTCTGGTCGGCGCAGTGGGCCAACTCGCCCAGCAGCTCGACACGGACCTCGACTCGGCCGTCCTGTTCGCGGGCTGGGGGTTGATGCTCGTCGCCATCGCCCGGTTCCCCGACGGCGAGTGGGTGTCGGGCTGGTCGAAGTGGATGGCTTGGGGGATGCTCGCCGCCTTCGCGGTGCAGGCGATCGTGTGGGTGGTGGCCCCGCTGGTGTTGCGCCCGGAGGCAGAGGCCGCCCCTCCGGCGTGGGTCAATGTCCCGATCGGGATGGCCTCCGTGCTGGGTTTCCTCTTCGTGGTGGCCACGGTCGCCGGGATGTGGCGACTCGTCCGGGGAGATCCCGTCCGGTCGCGGCAGGTCGGGGTCGTGGTCGCTGCAGGGGTCGTGATCGTCCTCCTGGGCCTGCTCGCCCGCCCGCTCGAGAACGCGGGGTACACCGTGGCATCGGGGATCCTGAACGCACTGAGCGCTCTCGCCTTCCCGATCGGCGTCGTCGTCGCCATCACCCGGTACCGCCTCTACGAGATCGATCGGCTGGTCAGCCGGACCATCTCGTACGCCATCGTGCTGGGGGCCATGGCTGCCGTGTACGTGTCCGCGGTGACGGCCCTGTCGCTGGCGGTGCCGGACCAGGAGGATCTGACGGTGGCGATCGCCACCCTGGTGGCGGTGGCAGTGTCGGTGCCGTTGGTCGGACGGATGCGGCGGTGGGTCGACCGGCGCTTCTTCCGGTCCCGCTACGACGCCGGGGCGGTGGTGGCGAGGGTGGCGGCCGAGCTCCGGGAGACGGTCGACCTCGCCGAGGTCGAGTTCCGAGCGGAGTCGGTCATCGACGAGGTGTTCGCCCCGGAGTCGGTCGAGGTGTGGGTCGCCGAGGAGGTCCCGTGAGTCCATCGGAGCGGCCGACGTTGGTCGCCGTCACCGGCGTCGTCGCGTCGGTCGGACTCGTCGCCGGACTGGCCTCGGGCAGGTTGAGCGGCTTCTACTTCCCGTTTTCGGAAGGCGTCCTTGCGACGGCCTGCGTCCTCGCGGGCGCCGTGATCACGGCGCGCCGACCCGACCATGCGGTCGGGCGTCTCCTGATGTGGGCCGGGTTGGTGGCTGCCTCGGCGCAACTGATGGTGGCGTTCGCCGACGGACCGGTGTCCGACCCGACCACGGCCCACGGGGTCGTCGGCTCCGTCGTGTCGGTCCTGCAGTTCGCGGCGCTGGCGATGCTCACGGCGCTCATCGCGCGCTTCCCCGACGGCGCGTGGACGACGCCCTGGTCGCGGCGCCTGTACGTGGCCTTCTCGGCGGCTGTCGCGATGCACGTGGTGCTGTTGGTCGTGGCGGTGGGGGACGAGGCTTCCCTCGGGGGCATTCGACTGGCTCCATTTCGATTCGTGCCCATCCTTGGGTTCGTCCTGACGGTCCATGTCGTCGTGCACCTGTTGCGAGCCGATCCGGTGCGGCGGAGACAGATGGCATGGGTGCTCCTGGCGTTCGTCGTCGCCCTGACACCCGAGGCGCTCGTGGAGGGCCTCGACCTGTCGCTCGGGGTAGTCGGCGGCTTCGTCCGAGGGCTCCTGGTGCTCTTGATCCCGGCTTCGATCGCCCTGGCGGTCACTCGGCACCGGTTGTACGAGATCGATAGGGCGATCTCGCGCACCCTGAGCTACGGGATCGTGGTCGCGGCGATGGCCGGCGTGTTCTCCATTGTGCTGATCGGCCTCGGCCTGCTTTTCGGAGGGCAGGGGGATCTCGCCGTGGCGATCGCCACGTTGGCGGCGGTGGCGGTGTCCGTCCCGCTGGTGCGGCGGGTGCGAGGGTGGGTCGACCGGCGATTCTTCCGGTCCCGGTACGACGCCGTGGCGGTCGTCTCGGGCTTCGCCGGGTTCCTGCGGGAGACGATCGACGCCGACTCGCTCAACCGCAGGGCCGAGGCCGTCGTCGACGAAGCACTCGCCCCTGAGTTCGTCTCGGTCTGGGTCGCCGAGGAGACCGCCAACCCAGGGTTGTGAGCGTCGCCCACCTCGCAACCGTGGAGTGTGAGCGTCGGAATCCGACGCCCACAACCCTGGGTTGAGATCAGCCTCGGTCCTTGAGCACTCGGCGGAGGATCTTCCCGCTGGCCGACTTGGGGATCTCGTCGAGGAACTCGACGTCGTGGAGTTGTTTGTAGTGAGCCACGTGTTCGGCGACGTGGTACCGCAGCTCCTCGCCCGTCGCCGTTGCCCCCGGCTTGAGCACGACGAACGCCTTCGGCAGCTCGCCCGCCTCGAGGTCGGGGATCCCGATGACGGCGGCGTCGGCCACCGCCGGGTGGGTCAGCAGCAACCCCTCCAACTCGGCGGGCGGCACCTGGAAGCCCTTGTACTTGATGAGTTCCTTGAGGCGGTCGACGACGAAGAACCAGCCGTCCTCGTCGACGTGGCCGATGTCGCCGGTGCGGAGCCACCCGTCGGGGGTGATGGTCGCTGCGGTCGCCTCGGGGTTGTTCAGGTACCCCTTCATCACTTGCGGGCCACGCACCCAGATCTCGCCGTCGGCGCCCACCGGCACGTCCTCGAGTGTCTCGGGGTCGACGATGCGGGCCTCGGTATTCGGCGTCAGCTTCCCCGAGGCCCCCTCCCGGTACTCCCCGGGCGGCGTGAAGTGGCTCACCGGGCTCAGCTCGGTCATGCCGTAGCCCTGCACCACGTTCGGGCCCACCCGGGTAGCGGCCTCCTCGGCCGTCGCCCCGTCGAGGGGGGCGGCACCCGATGAGATGTAGGTGAGCGACGACAGGTCGTACTGGTCCACGAGCGGGTGCTTGGCGAGGGCGAGGATGATCGGAGGGACCAGGTAGGCCCGGGTCACCCGGTACGTCTGGATCGCTTCGAGGAAGCCGGGGAGGTCGAAGCGAGGCATCGTGACGATGGTGGCGCCGGCCCTCAGCCCGGCGTTCATCAGCACTTGCATCCCGTAGATGTGGAAGAACGGGAGCACCGCGATGAGCACCTCGTCCTCGTCACCGATGCCGGCCCGGGCGAGGGTCTGCTCGATGTTGGCGACGAGGTTGTGGTGGGTCAGCATCACCCCCTTCGACAGGCCGGTGGTGCCCGACGAGTAGGGGAGCACGGCGACGTCGTCGGCATCGACCGCAGCTTGGCGACCGGGGCTCGACGCGAGGAGGGCGGTGAACGGCGTCGCTCCTTCCGCCTCGCCGAACACGAAGACCTCGTCGAGATCGTGGCCGGCGGCATGAATCGTCGGGAGTACGTCGGGGATCGTGACGAGGAACCGGGCTCCGGCGTCGTCGAGCTGGTGGGCGACCTCCTCCGGCCCGTAGGTCGGGTTGAGCGTGGTCACCGTCCCCCCGACCAGGCACGTGGCGTGGAAGGCGATGGCGTACTCGGGGACGTTGGGGGCCATGATCGCCAGCACGTCGCCCTTCCCGAAGCCGCGGGCCGTGAGGCCGCCGGCCGCCCGATGGATCGCCCGGTGGAGCTCGGAGTAGGTGTAGCCCCGGCCGGTGGCGGCATCGACGATGGCGGTTCGATCGGCGTGGTGGGCGGTGTCGGCGAATACGTACGGCCCGATGGGTGTGTCGGGGATCTCGACGTCGGGGAAGGGCGAGGTGATGACGGCCATGGGTGGAAACCCTACGTGCCGGCCCGGTTCCGAACCCAGGGTTCTGGCCCCGGCCGAGTGGCGAACCCAGGATTCAGACCGGCGGATTCGAGGTTCCCAGCCCACGGTTCGAGGACGACCCCGTAACGGCGCCGTAGCGGTCGTCTGGTCCGATGGGCCTCGAAGGAGGTTCCCATGACGGACGAAGCGTCCTGGGCCAAGCCCATCGGAGAGATCAGCGGGGCGGCCGGCCACCTGGAGGGGCGGCGTCTCACCGGGCCCCAGCAGGGGTTCGGCCAGCTCTGGCAGAAGACCTACCGGGTCACGATTCCCGGCCACACACCCGAGGAGGTCGTCGAGACCTGGAAGGCCGAGTACGGCGACTTCTGGCCCCGGCACTCGAAGTTCAACGCCCCCCTGGCCGGCATCAAGCCCGGTGAGGTCGGCTCGATCGACTCGATGCAGGTGCTGTCGACTGGTGTGATGGTCATGTACGCCGACACCACGTCCTTCGCGTTCATGACGCCCGAAGGGCACCCGTTCTCCGGCTGGATCACGTTCTCCGCCGAGGCGATCGAGGGCGGCACCCAAGCCCAGGTCCAGCTGCTCATCCGGGCCAGCGACCCGCTCTATGAGGTCGCCATGGCCTTCGGGATGGGCAAGGGCGAGGACGCCATGTGGCGCCATGTCCTCCAGTCGCTGGCGAAGCGGCACGGGGTGGCGGTCAAGGCGACCCAGGACCTCGTGAAGGTCGACCGCAAGCGCCTGTGGGACAACGCCGGCAACTGGAAGCGCAACGCCGTGTTCACGAGAGGGAGGAAGCGGGCATGACCGCGGCAGCGACCACGACCGTCGTCCCGTCCCGGGGACGCCTCATCGCCACGAGGGTGCTGGCGTGGCTGGCTGCGGGGCTCGCTGCCCTCGGCGCCGCCATGCTCGCCTCGTACCTGCCGGCTGGGGCGGAGGCCGGCCACCAACTTCACGACGTCGCCGGTCTCGTCCTGCTGGTTGGGGTCATCGGCGCTTCGCTCGTCCGTATCGGCCTCCGGCCGGCGGAGTCCGACGCCGCCGTGCAGATGCTCGTGGGGGTGACCGTCATCAATCTCGTCGTGGCCCTCGCCACCGGTGGGTTCGACCCCTTCCACCTCGTCCTGGTCGGTGTGGCCGTCGTCGTGGGGGCCGTGTCGCCGTCGTCGTTGGTCCCGTCGGGGCCCAAGGACCGGCGCCTCCTCGGCGGGGCCCTCGTGGCGCTCGCCCTGGTGCCCTATGCGATCGAGCAACTCCGGCTGCAGGCGCTGGCGCCGGCCGCCGACCCGCATGCCGAGTTCGGCCACTACGGCGGGATGGCTTCGATGTCGTTCGGCATCATCCTGCTCGCCTACCTGGCATCGACGAAACGCAGTGCCTGGCGGTTGCCCGGCTGGATGGCCGGTCTCGCCGTCGTCGTGCTCGGCGTCGGATCGCTCGCCTTCGTCGCCGTGTCCCGACTCTCCACGACGTGGGCGGTCGTCGCCATTGCGGCGGGGGTGCTCTGGATCGGGCTCGTCGAGTGGACGGCGCGTCAGGACGCGGACACCGGAGCAACTGCCACCGTCGGTTGAGGGAGGGTCGTCGAACCGTGGGCTGGAGGGTGTGTACGGCGCCCCTTCCGGCCCACGGTTCGTCGCGTCGACCCCCTGGCCAACCCTGGGTTCGGGGAGGGGTCAGGGGGTGAGGGCTGCCAAGGTCTGCTCGTAGCCTTCGCGGCGGATGTCGTCACCGGCCTCGACACCGCGACGGGGGAAGCCCTTGAACAGGTCCTGGTGCTCCCGGGCCGGGGCGATGGCCACCACGTCGATCCCAGCCCGCTCCAACCGCTCGACCTCGTGACGGAATCGGCGGTGGGCGTGGCGGAGCACCCATCCCTGGTCCGGTCGGGCCATCGGCGCCGACACCACCGCCCGCTCGACGCCGGTGCCGATGAGCAGGTCGGCGTGGGTGGTGCTGATCGTCCCGCCGTCCATGAACACCACTCCGTCGATCTCCTTCGGCTGGAACGTGCCCGGCACCGCCATCGTGGCCACGAGGGCATCCTTGAGGCCAACGTCGAGGCGGTCCCGGCCGAACACCACCAACTCGGCCGAGTCCATCGCCACCGCCGTGATCCAGAGCCCGTCGGGGATGGGGTCGTCCTCCTCGAACCAGGGCGCCAGGCCGGTGTGGGGGAACGGGCCGGGTGGGAGCAGTGGGGCGATCGCCGCCAACGCCGGCACCCCGGCCATGAGGCGTCGGGCGAGCCCGCCGTGGGCGGGGCGCAGGGTGAAGTTCTCTCGCACGACCCCGAGGGCACGGCGGCGGTCATCCGGCGACGGGGGCGTCAGCCAGTCGGCGACGGACGCCTCCTGGTCACGGCCCAACAGCAGCATGGCCCCGGCGGCGGCGCCGGCCGACGTCCCGACCACGGGCCGGTGCTCCGCGGGCGTGTCGCCGGCCTCGCGCAGGGCGTCGAGCACCCCGAGGTGGAAGACCCACGCACCGGCCCCGCCGGCCCCCAGCACCAACCCCGTCCTCATGACGCCCCCACCAACCAGCCGATGCGGTCCCACGACAGGGCGTAGTGCACGACGACCGCGGCCCCGAGGATCCATGCGGCGGTCGTCAGGCCGACGGCGACGAGCCCCCACGTGGCGAGCCCGAACAGGGCGAGCTCGATCCCCAGCCGGACCGGCCCGGCGACGGCCACCGGCGCCTCGCCCGACGCCGACTCGTCGCCGGGCACCCGGAACGTTCCCCACACCACCATCCCGACCACGGCGGCTCCGATCCCGACCGCCCAACCCCACGCCCCGTCGATCGTGCGGGCGCCCCACACGACCAGCGCCGCGATGGCCGCCAGCTCGAGCAGGAACCGGAAGGCGAGGTTGACCGGATGTGTCCCCACGGCGCCGAGGCTATCCCCCTCCCGATACCCTCCCAGCCCGTGACCGTCACCGAGAAGCGACTGGCCAAGCGCCGCCGCATCACCGAGGAGGCCGCCCGTCTCTTCGGCGAGCGGGGCTACCAGGCCACCCGCATGGCCGACGTGGCCGCCGCCCTTGGGATGCAGGCCGGGTCGCTCTACTACTACGTCGACTCGAAGGAGGCCTTGTTGGCCGCCATCGTCGAGGAGCGAGTCTCGGTCGCCGTCGACATGCTCACCGAGATCCTCGTCGAGGACCTCGACCCGGTGGCGAAGATCAGACGGGGGATCGAGGGGCACCTGGTCGTGTTCGACGAGCACGCCGACCTCTACCGCATCTTCCTGTCCGAGCGCCTCGACGCCATCGCCCCGGAGCTGGCCGCGACGGTCGACCGCCTCGGCCGGCGGTACGAGGATCTGTGGGTCGACCTCGTGAACGAGGCGATCGCCGCCGGGGCCCTGCGCCCCGACCTCGACCCGTGGCTGACCATGAAGGCGATCGTCGGCATGCGCAACTCGACGCTGTTCTGGTTCGACCCGGCGGGCCGGCTCACTCCCGAGGAGGTCGCCGACCGCTTCGCCGACGTCGTCCTCGGCGGCATGGAGACCTGAGGGGCCGATGACCCAACCGGAGCCGGCGACCCCGCCGGACGCCGTCGGTCGAAGCTCCCCCATCTGGCTCCTGGTCGCCCTGGCCGTGCTCGTC
>JBFLKR010000293.1:0-5108 GCA_040883295.1 Acidimicrobiia bacterium | reverse complement strand
GATGATGAGGGGCACGTCGAGCCGCCGACGTTCGTACAGACACCCATCGACCACCTCCAGGCACTGTAGTCGACGCTTGCCATGGATCGCGTGGCTACCGGCCTCGAGCTCGACAGCATGGAGGCCGACGTCTCGGCGCTGTTCTGACGCGAACGAGGGGCCCCGAGGGGGCCCACGTTGGGATCGGGTCCGGTGGGGTCAGATGCCCGTGCGGGCGAGCATCATGGTGTCGCGAGCAGCCTGGAGGCGGATCTGGCTGTCGACGATCTCGTCGAAGCCCGCCCCATGCTCGCGGAGCTCCTCGTGGAAGCGCCACGCGGACAAGAGGTCGTTGAAGGCACGCTGGAAGGTCATGGCCGGCCTTTCGGGGGTCATCGATGTGGGGGATTCGTGTTGTCTACGAAACACAATACCAAAGAGGATGCCGAGAACGCGCTCCCATAGGTCCGTAACGGCGAGCATTTGCCATGAATACCAAGGCAAGGCATGGATTTGGGCATAGAATCCACCGTCGACGGCTCGAGAGTCGGGTCGCCGGTTCACGGACCGCGCGTTCGGGAGGTTCTCCATGCAACTCGACGACATCTCCTGGCTGATCCTCGAGATCCTCCAGGCCGATGCCCGCATCTCCTACCGAGAGCTGGCTGCCCGGGTCGGCCTGTCCGCACCGGCGGTCACCGAGCGGGTCCGCCGACTCGAGCGTGCGGGCGTCATCACCGGTTATCGGGCGCAGCTGGACTTCGAGGCCCTCGGTCTCCCGTTGCTGGCGATCATCCGGATCACGGCCCGGGGCGGGGCCAGCTATCGCGGTGTCGGCACGTGGGCGGCGGATCGCCCCGAGGTGATCGAGTGTCACCGGGTCACGGGCTCGGAGAGCCACGTGATCCGGGTGGTGTGTTCGTCCACGGCCCACCTCGAGGCCCTCATCGACGACCTCACCGACGCCTACGACGTCGGCACCCTCACCCACATCGTGACGTCCTCACCGGTGCCGTGGTCACACGTCAGCCGTGAGGTGGTCGAGCGCGGTACTCCGACTCCAGCAGGCTGAACAGGGTGTGGTCCATCCACTGGTCCCCGACCTTGATGACCTCCCGCAGCACGCCCTCCCGGGTGAAGCCGAGCTTCTCCGCGATCCGCTCGGAGGCGGTGTTGCCGACGGCGATCCGCAGCGTGATGCGGTGCATGCCGAGTGGCCCGAAGCCGAGGGCCAGCATGGCACTCGCCGCCTCGGTGGCGATGCCTCGGCCCGTGGCATCGGATCGGATCCAATAGCCGACCTCCCCCACCCGGAACTGGCGGGAGGTGTGCCAGATCGAGATGTTGCCGAGGTGGTGGTTCGGGGCGTGGTGGGCCCTGAGGGCGAAGTCGAAGGCCCGCTGCTCCCGCCACGAGCGCATCGAGTCGCGGATGAACCGGGTCGCATCGGATCGCCCGTAGTGCGCGTGCGGCCACGGGAGCCAGCGCCCGAGCTCGGGCAGGGAGGCGCGCACGGCCTCGACCAGGGGATCGACGTCGCGTCGTCGGAAGGGCTCGAGCGAGAGCCGGCTCGTCTCGCGGGGGACCGCCGCCAACGTCATCGGAGCAGGATACGCCGCGGCCGGTTGCCGGGGCGATCGGCCACAATCGGCCCGTGACCGACTGGGACCTCCTCACCGGCATCACCGATCGCGCGCCCTCGGCGGGCGTCTACGCCGCCGTGCTCGCGGCGCTCTACGAGTTCGACGGGCGGGTCCATCTGCTGCTGACGAAGCGCCCCATGCACATGCCGACCCACAAAGGTCACCTCGCGTTCCCGGGTGGCAAGCCGGAACCGGACGACGACGGCATCGTGGGGACGGCGCTGCGGGAGGCCCACGAGGAGGTCGACATCGCCCCCGACACCGTCGAGGTGCTCGGTTTCCTCGAGCCCATCCACACGGTCGAGTACACCCGGTACGTCGTGCCCGTCGTCGGACGGGTGGCGCCCCGCCCGGTGCTTCGTCCCGACCCGGGCGAGGTCGAGCGGGTGCTGGAACCACGCCTCGTCGACCTTGCCGACGAGGCCGGTTGGTGGCATGAGGAGTGGCAGTCCCGGCACGTCTGGTTCCGGGAGGTCGAGGACGAGATCCTCTGGGGCGCAACGGCCACGATGACCCGGCGGCTGCTGGGTCTGCCCGATCGGGCGCCGGACGGCGTGGCCCCCGCCGGTCGATGGGAACGCTGATGGGCGCGCGTCTCGGCCTGGTGGCGTTGGTGGCGGTGTTCGCAGCCGGGTGCGCGCTGATCGAGGAGCCGATCGCCGGCGGGTTCTCCTGCGGCCCCCTCGACCGCGAGGCGGACTTCGGTCGGACCCGGGACGTTCCCGAGGCCGATCTGGAGATCTTCAGCCGTCCGGGTCGCTACCAGCCCGACGAGGTGCAGCGGGTGCTGGAGCCGCTCGGGCTGCGCCCCGACGCGGACCATGTCTCGCGCTCGTCCGGCCCCTGCGGTGAACACGACCTCTTCGTGCGCATCGTGGACGACAGCCACTGCATCGCCGTCGTCGGTGGGTCGTGGTCCGACGAGGTGTGCCGCGAGACCTTCGGGGGCGAGAGGGTGCTGCCGCTCGATCTGGGGACGGCGGAGGGATCGGGGGTGGTGGTCGTGGTCGGCCCGAACGTCGCCCACGTGCTCGGCGACTCCGGTGGCCTGGTGCTGGCCGCCTTCCCGCTCGGGAACCACGCCGTGCTCACGTCCCCGGAGCCGCTCGAGAACCTCCGGACGGTCACCTTCGACGGGATCGTCTCCACCCCCTGACCCCCTCTGCAACCCAGGGTTGTGGGCGGGGCTCCTGCTGGGAGGTGTGGGCTGCAGAGGGCCTTGAGCACCACCCTCGGCCCACGCTTCGATCAGATCGGCGTGGGTGATCTCTCGAGTAGGGCGACGACCGTGGCAAGGACCTCACCGGGACGGTCGCGGATGTCACTCCAGGTGACCCGCACGATCCGCCAGCCGTGGCGGGCCGCAGCCCGGTCACGCCGGCGATCCGCCTCGAACTTCGACCGGGTGGCGTGCCACCGGTAGCCGTCCACCTCGACGGCGACGCGCGCCTCGGGGAAGGCGAAGTCCAACCGCTGGTTCGGGTCCCACGGTGCGGGATACTCCACCTCGGGCCGGAGCGGTGCGAGCAATGCCGCGACCTCCCGTTCGAGCTGCGAGCGGGTCGCATCGGGGTCGGCGAGGAATTCGCCGACGATCGCCGAGCCCGGGCGTCCCTGTCCGCACACGACCTCGGCGACCCTGCGGAGCTGGTCGGTCGAGCATCGCCGGGTGACGACGGCCGACTGGGCGAGTTCCTCCCATACCGGGCGGTGGAGGTCGGCGGCGAGGTCGATGATGGTGCGTGCCAAGGTGGTGGTCGGGAGTCGGTCGACCATGGCTCGCTGGTCGTCGGGGACGCCCACGATCGCCCGCCGGACGACGACCCCCTCGAACCGGTGCGTGGTCGAGGACACCACGGTCACCGTCGGGGGTCGGCCGGGGACGCCCTCGAGCCCATGGAGGCGAGCCGCCGAGGTGTGCGACACGACGGCATCGGGCAGGGTGGCCACCGCGGCCAGGAGGAACTCCCGCTCGTCCTCGGAGGGCAGGAGGCGGTAGATCCCCCGTCCGATCCGGGTCCAGGTGCCGGTCCGGGTTCGGTGGCGGATGGCGTCCGGGGTCAGGCCGAGGTCGAGGGCTTGGGTTCGGGTGACGACGCCGCCCTGTCGAGCCGCGAGTCGGAGTACGTCGGCGTCCTGCATCGCCCGCATTGACGCATGCTCGGGGGCCGAGGGGAACCCCCTTGGGAAGCGTGGGCCGGGGCCGGTGCTGTGCGCCCTCTCCAGCCCATGCCTCGGTTACCGAGCCCCCTCCACAACCCTGGGTTGCAGAGGGGGTCAGGCGTGGGTGGTGAGGAGTTCGCAGAGCCGGTCGATGTGGCGGCGCTCGGTGCGCTCGGCACCGATCGCGACCCGCAGCGCGAAGCGCCCGTCCAACACCGTGTGGGTGAGGTACGCCTCCCCCCCGGCGTTGATCGCCTCCATCACCGCCGCCGAGGCGTCGTCGCCGTCCACGTGGCGGAAGCAGACGAGATTCACCGTCGTCGGCGCCACCACCTCGTAGGCGGGATGGGCGTCGACCCAGGCCTCGAACCGCTCGGTCAGCTCGAGATGGCGGCGCACCATCGCCCGAAGCCCCTCGGCGCCGAACGAGCGGATGACGAACCAGAGCTTCAGCGCTCGGAATCGGCGCCCCAGTGGGATCTGCCAGTCCCGGTAGTCGATGACCGCCCCCGATTCCGACGCCTCATTGCGCAGGTACTCGGGGAGGATCGAGAGCGCCTCGATGAGCGCCCCCCGGTCGGCCACCCAGAACGCCGAGGCGTCGAAGGTGGTGAGCATCCACTTGTGGGGGTTCATGTTGTAGGAGTCGACGAGTTCCAGCCCGTCGTGGATCCATCGCATCTCGGGGACCAACGCCGCGGTCCCGGCGAGGGCGGCGTCGACGTGCACCCAGGCGCCGTGGCGCCCCGCCACCTCGGCGATGGCGCGGACCGGGTCGATGGCCGTCGACGAGGTCGTGCCCACCGTCGCCACCACCGCCGACGGCCGCCGCCCGTGGGCCGCGTCGGAGTCCATGGCGGCAGCCAGGGCGTCGGGGCGCATCCGGTGCTCGCGGTCGGTGGGCACGGAGCGGAGGGCCTCGCTGCCGAAGCCGGCGATCCGCGCCGCCTTCTCCACCGACGAGTGGGCGTGCTTGGAGGCGTACACGGTCATCGGGGCAGTCCCCTGGCGAACGCCCCGTTGGTTCGAGGCGCCCCCGGTCGTCCGTTCCCGGGCGGCCAGCAGGGCGACGAGCGTCGCCGACGACGCCGAGTCCTGGATGACGCCCCCGCCGGTTCCCGATGACCGGAAGTCCCTCGGCAGGTCCAACAGTTCGGCGAGCCAGTCGAGCACGAGCGTCTCGACCTCGGTGGCGGCCGGTGAGGTGGCCCACAGCATCCCCTGCACCCCGAGCCCGGATGCGAGCAGGTCGCCGAGCACCGACGGGGCGGATCCGCCGGTGTTGAAGTAGGCGTGGAAGCCCGGGTGCTGCCAGTGGGTGAG
>JBFLKR010000292.1:0-10881 GCA_040883295.1 Acidimicrobiia bacterium | reverse complement strand
GGCAGCCTCGGTGAGCCGGGCTCGGTCGCCTACCTCTTCGACCAGCGGGGCTACGTGCTGGTCGCCGGCGACGAGGACGACGTCATGCTCGTGGCGCTCGACGCCGGGGCCGACGACGTCCGCGATGCCGGAGATGGCCGTTACGAGGTCATCACCGACCCGTCCGACTTCATGGCGGTGCGGCAGGCGATCGAGGACGCCGGCCTCGTCATCGAGCAGGCCGAGGTGACCTACCTGCCCTCGGTCACGGTGCCCCTCGATGCCGAGTCCGTCGGCAAGGTGCTGCGGTTGGTGGACGCCCTCGAGGACATCGACGACGTCCAGGACGTCTACGCCAACTTCGACGTCGACGAGTCGGTGCTCGAGCAGGCGACCTGACGGGTACGTCGGCACCCGGGGGCCTCGGTGCTTGGTTCGGTCGCATGCCCGACATACACTCGTACACATGTTCGTGTTGGGCCTCGACCCGGGGCTGACCCGCACCGGCTTCGGCGTCGTCCGCTCCACGCGTGGGGGGCCCGTCGCGGAGCGCTTCGGTGTGCTCCGCACCGAGCCCGATCGGCCGGTCCCGGCCCGCCTGGCAGAGCTCGCCGATGACCTCGACGAGTTGCTGGCCGAGGTCCGCCCGGACGTCGTCGCCCTCGAACGGGTCTTCGTCCGCCGCAACCTGACCAATGCCATGTCCGTCGCCCGGGCGTCGGGCGTCGCCATGCTCTGTGCGGCCCGCGCCGGCGTCGCCCTCCACGAGTACACGCCGAGCGAGGTGAAGGCGACCGTCGCGGGCGACGGTGCCGCCGACAAGGGCCAGGTGGCGCGCCTGGTCGCCTCCCGGCTCGGCCTCGACGAGGCACCCCGCCCTGCCGACGCCGCCGACGCCCTCGCGGTGGCACTCTGCCACCTCGCCCAGGCTCGATTCGGGGCGGCCGCCTCGTGATCGGCCGGCTGCGCGGAACGCTGGCGGCGGTGATGGGCGACCGGCTCATCGTCGACGTCGCGGGCGTCGGCTACGAGGTCCACGTCCCCACCCGTGGTGTGACCGAGTTGCCGGGTGTCGGTGAGGAGGTGGTCCTCCACACCCACCTCCACGTCCGCGAGGACGCCCTGACCCTGTTCGGGTTCCCCTCCGAGCGGGGGCTCACCACCTTCCGACTCCTGCTCGCCGCCCCCGGGGTCGGTCCCCGGGTCGCCCTCGCCGTGCTCTCCACGCTCGACCCCGATGCCGTGACGTTGGCGATCGCCGAGGAGGACATCACCACGCTCGCCTCGGTGCCGGGCATCGGCAAGCGCACGGCCCAGAAGATGGTGCTCGAGCTCAAACCGAAGGTCAGCGCCGCCGAGGTCGCCGCCGTCGGCTCGTCGGGTGCGCTGACCGAGGTTCGGCTCGCCCTCGGCCAACTCGGCTACTCCGACGCCGAGGTCGCCGAGGTGCTGCCCGACGTCGACCCGGCCACCACCCCCGAGGAGCAGCTGCGGGCGGCCCTCCGCAGCCTGGCGGGGAGGCGACGCGGGTGAGGGACGAACGACTCCTCGACCCCGGGACCACCTGGGACGACGAGCTCGAGCGGACGCTGCGGCCCCAGCGGCTCGGCGAGTTCATCGGCCAGGCCGCCCTCAAGGAGCGGCTCTCCATCTCGATTGAGGCTGCCCGGTCCATGGAGCGCCCCCTCGACCACCTGCTGCTCTCGGGACCGCCCGGCCTCGGCAAGACGACGCTGGCGGGCATCGTCGCCAACGAGCTCGGTGCCCGTATCCAGATCACGTCGGGACCGGCGCTCGAGCGGCCCGGCGACCTGGCCGCCATCCTCTCCAACCTCGACGAGGGCGACGTCTTCTTCATCGACGAGGTCCACCGCCTTCCCCGCACCGTCGAGGAGGTCCTCTACACGGCGATGGAGGACTTCCAGCTCGACGTGGTGTTGGGCAAGGGCCCGGCCGCCCAGAGCATCCGCCTGACCCTGCCGCGGTTCACCCTCGTCGGCGCCACCACCCGCCTCGGGATGGTCGCCAGCCCACTGCGCGACCGGTTCGGCATCGTCGACCGCCTCGACCACTACGACGCCGACGAGCTCGCCGAGATCGTGCGTCGCTCCGCCAGCATCCTGGACATCGCCGCCGATGACGAGTCCGCCGAGGAGATCGCCCGTCGCGCCCGAGGCACCCCCCGGGTGGCCAACCGGCTGCTCGCCCGGGTCCGCGACTACGCCGTCGCCCGCTCCGACGGCACCATCGACCCGGCCACCACCGGCCGGGCCCTCGAGGTGTTCCAGGTCGACGAACTGGGCCTCGACCCCGTCGACCGGGCGATCCTGCGGGCGATCGCCCAGCGCTTCGGCGGGGGACCGGTGGGGCTCTCCACGTTGGCCGTGGCGGTCGGCGAGGAGCCCGACACCGTGGAGGAGGCCTACGAGCCCTACCTGCTCATCCGTGGCCTGCTCCAGCGCACCCCGCGGGGTCGGACCGTGACGACGGCCGCCTACCTCCACCTCGGACTCCAGCCCCCGGCCGACGCCGCCGACGCTGACGACACCCAGGGACGCCTGCTGTGACGGCGGGCATCGGATAGGTGGGGGACCTCACCCGCGACGACCTCTGGTACGACCTGCCGGAGGCGGCGATCGCCCAACAGCCGGTCGAACCGCGTGACGCCGCCCGTCTGCTCGACACCCGCGACCTGTCCGACCACCGCTTCGCCGGTCTCCCGGGCCTGCTCGAGCCCGGTGACCTGGTCGTCGTGAACCGCACGCGGGTGCGTGCCGCCCGCCTCGTCGGGACCCGGCGGGGGACCGGGGGCTCGGTGGAGGTGCTGGTCCTGGCACCCGTCGGCGACGACACCTGGGAGGCGTTGCTGCGACCCGCCCGGCGCCTCCGGACCGGGGTGGTCGTCGAGTTCCCCGACGGGGTGGACGCCGAGCTGGTCTCCGACCCGATCGAGGGGCGGGCCCGGGTCCGGTTCCGACTCCACGGCGACGTCGATCCCGAGGCGTGGTTCGACCAGGCCGGCCAGGTGCCACTCCCGCCCTACATCACCCGGGAACTCGAGGACCCCGAGCGTTACCAGACGATCTTCGCCCGGACCGTCGGCTCGGCCGCCGCGCCGACCGCGGCCCTCCACTTCACGGCGGGCGTGGTCGATGGCCTCGCCGCGCGGGGCGTGGCGATGACCGAGGTCGAGTTGGAGGTCGGCCTCGGCACCTTCCGCCCGGTGGCGACCGAGCGGGTCGCCGATCACGTCATGCATGCCGAGCGCTACGTCGTGCCACCCGAGGCCGCCAGCGCCGTGGCCGAGTGCCGGGCCCGGGGTGGGCGGGTCGTGGCCGTGGGGACCACCGTGCTGCGCACCCTCGAGTCCACGGCCGACGGCGCGGGCGGGATCGAGCCGGGTGGGGGCAGCACCGACCTGTTCGTCGTGCCCGGCTTCCGGTTCCGGGTCGTCGACCTGCTGGTCACCAACTTCCACGTGCCCGGCTCGACGCTGGTGGCGCTGGTGGCCGCGGTCCTGGGCGATCGGTGGCGGGACGTCTATCGCACGGCCCTCGAGCGCGGCTACCGGTTCCTCAGCTTCGGCGACGCCATGCTCGCCGAGGTGCCGCGGGGGCGCTGACCCCCCCTGAACCGGGCCCCCAGGACCGTTCCTGTCGGGCTGGGCCCTCGTGGGCATGGCGGAGCCCGACAAGAACGAGTGCGGAGGGCCCTCCCCGGCACCCGATGCCCGATCCCCGGTTCCCGACACCCGGTTCCCGACCCCCGGTGCTCGGTGCCCGATACCCTCCTCGCCCATGCACCCGGCTCCCTTCACCGTCGAGGCGACCGACGGCGCCGCCCGGGCCGGGACCCTGGAACTCGCCCACGGGGCGGTGCCGACGCCCACGTTCATGCCGGTCGGGACCCGGGGCGTGGTGAAGGCGCTCGACACCACCGACCTCGAGGCGCTCGGGGCGTCGATGGTGTTGGCCAACACGTACCACCTCATGCTTCGCCCGGGCGGCGACGTCGTCGAACGGCTCGGGGGGCTGCACGGCTTCACCGGCTGGTCCGGTCCGTTCCTGACCGACTCGGGCGGGTACCAGGTGTTCTCGCTCGAGCCGACGATCACCGAGGCGGGCGCCGAGTTCCGATCCACCTACGACGGCTCGACCGTCCACATCGGACCGGAGTCGTCCATGGCGATCCAGCAGGCGCTCGGCGCCGACGTGGCGATGGCCTTCGACCACCTCATCGGCCTGCCCGCACCCCGCGAGGCAGTGCGCGAGGCCATGGAACGGACGCTGCGCTGGACCGAGCGGGCGATGGCGGTCCACGACCGTGACGACCAGGCCCTGTTCGGCATCGTCCAGGGCGGTGTCGACGGTGAGCTGCGAGCGGAGTCGGCCCGCCGCACCGCCGAGCTCGCGCTCCCCGGATTCGGGATCGGCGGGCTGTCGGTGGGGGAGTCCGCCGCCGAGCGCAACGCCGCCCTCGATGCCTGCATCGCCGAGCTGCCCGCCGGCAAGGTTCGCTACGTCATGGGACTGGGCGACACGGAGGGCGTCCTCGACGCGGTCGCTCGGGGCGCCGACCTGTTCGACTGCGTGTGGCCGACCCGACTCGCCCGCCACGGCAAGGTGCTGACCGCGGCAGGTGACTACAACATCCGAACCCTGGCCAACGTCGAGGACGGCCGACCCCTGGACGACGACTGCGGTTGCCTCACCTGCCGGCGCCACAGTCGCGCCTACCTGCGGCACCTCCACCGGACCGGCGAGCTCACCGCCCACCGCCTGCTCTCCATCCACAACCTCCACTACACGCTCGAGGTGCTGCGAGGGGCTCGGGTCGCGATCTCCGAGGGTCGGTTCGACGGGTTCCGTGCCGGGGTGCTGGCGGCTCGCGCCTGAGGGTGGTGGGCGTACGGCGGTTGCGGTCGCTACCCTGCCGCCGGTCATCTCCCCGAGGTCCTCATGCCCCTGATCGTGCTCGCCCAGGCCGAGGCCGGCACCGGCAGCCTGCTGACGTCGCTGCTGCCGTTCCTGTTGATCGGCGTCGTGTTCTGGTTCCTCGTCATCCGACCCCAGCGCAAGCGCCAGAAGGAGCAGCGGGACCTGCTCTCCTCGATCGGCATCGGCGACCGGGTGCGGACGATCGGCGGCATCTACGGCCGCGTCCGGGAACTGGGCGACGACGACGTCGTGATCACCGTCGAGGACGGTGGCAGCCTGCGCATCCTTCGACGGGCGATCGCCGAGAAGATCGTCGACTCGCCCGTCTCCGAGGACTGACGTGGCCCGTCGGGTCGTCTCGATCCTCCTCATCGCCGCGTTCGCGTGGGGGGGCATCGCGTGGGCCCTCTCGGCCGGCGTGACCCCGGCGCTCGGCCTCGACCTCCAGGGTGGCATCTCGGTCATCCTCTCGGCCCCGCCCGACACGCCGCGGGACCAACTCGAGCAGGCCGTGGACGTGATGCGGAACCGCATCGAGGATGCCGGTGTCGCCGAGCCCGAGATCTCCATCCAGGGCGACAACGCCGTGCTGGTGCAGCTCCCCGGCGTCACCGACACCGAGGCCGCCCTCGAGATCATCGGCCAGACCGGCCAGCTGTCGTTCCGCCCGGTACTCGAGGTGTCACCACCGGACCAGGTGACGCTGTCCGACGACGACAGTCCCAACGCCGAGTCCTGGCTCCCGGGCCCGGGTGGGCTCGCCTACCGCGTGGGCCCGTCGGAGCTCGTGGGCAGCCTGATCTCCGAGGCGGTGGCGGCGCCCCAGCCCGATGGCACCGCCGGCGTGAACATCTCATTCGACGACGAGGGCGCCGTGCTCTTCGCCGAGCTGACGGCCCAGGCGGCGTCCTTCCCCTTCGGAGACCCCCGCCGGGAGATCGCCATCGTGCTCGACGCCGAAGTCATCAACGCCCCACCGGTCGCCGCCGACGTCTCCCCGTCCACCGGCATCGCCGGGGGACAGGCCGTCATCACGCTCGGCACCGGCGCCGAGGCCCGGGAGGAGTCCGAGGAGCTCGCCGTCATCCTCCGCTACGGCGCCCTCCCGGTGGAGCTCGAGCGACAGTCCCTCCAGCAGGTCTCCGCCACGCTCGGCGAGGAGGCCCTGCGCACCGGGGTGCTCGCCGGCCTCGTCGGGCTCGGGGTGGTGGCCCTGCTGTTGGTGGCCTACTACCGCAGCCTGGGCCTCGTGGCCGTGGTCGGCCTCACCATCTTCGGTTCGCTGCTCCTGTTGGTGTTCTCGGTACTCGGCCAGGGCATCGGCCTGACGCTCACACTCGCCGGCGTGACGGGCATCATCGTGGCGATCGGCATCACCTCCGACTCCTACATCGTCTACTTCGAGCGCCTCAAGGAACAGGTGCGTCTCGGGATCGACACCGAGGAGGCGGCGCCGATCGCGTTCAAGAAGGCCTTCCGCACCATCCTGACCGCCGACTTCGTGTCGCTCACCGGCGCCTTCCTGCTGTGGGTGCTGGCGATCGGTCCCGTCAAGGGCTTCGCGATCTCCCTCGGCATCGCCACGATCATCGACGTGATCGTGGCCCGCCTCTACACCGCCCACGCCGTGGCCATCGTCTCGGGCACCGGGTTCGGGCGCAGGGGCTTCCTGTCCATCCCGGCGGCCGCCGGTGCTGCCAAGCGTCCCGAGGAGGTGCCGGCATGAGCGCCGTGGGTCGACTCCTCCGCGGTCAGGCGGCGTTCGACTTCATCGGTCGTCGGGTCCTCTGGTACCGCATCTCGGGGGCGGCGGTGGTCCTGTCGATCGCGGCCCTGGCGATCTTCGGGCTGAACCTCTCGATCGACTTCACGGGGGGCACCACCGTCCTCGTCCCCAACGAGTCGGGGGTGTCGGCCCAGGACATGACCGACTCCCTGGTAGCCGCCGGCTTCGACCAGGTGCGGGTCGAGGAACTCGACGAGGGGGCCGACCTCCGAGTACGCACCGAGCAGTTGACCGAGGAGGAGGAACTCGTCTTCGTCGCCACGGTCGAGGAGATCGCCGGCGCCAGCAATGCCGACACCGAGATCGCCTCGGTGGGGCCGACCTTCGGGGCGGCCATCACCCGCCAGGCGCTCATCGCGCTGGGCGTGTTCCTCGCCGTGGTCATCCTCTTCATCTCGTGGCGGTTCGAGTTCCCGATGGCGGTCGGGGCCATCACGGCGCTGCTGCACGACCTGACGATCACGGCCGGCGTCTACGCGGTGGTCCGCTTCGAGGTCACGCCGGCCACCATCGTCGCCATCCTCACGATCCTGGGGTACTCGCTCTATGACACCGTCGTCGTCTACGACACGATCAACGAGAACCTCGAGGCCGCCGAAGGTCGGGCGCCGTACGCCGATGTGATCAACGGCTCGATCAACCAGGTGCTCGTCCGGTCGATCATGACCTCCCTCACCTCCCTCGTCCCGGTGGGCAGCCTGCTCTTCGTCGGCAGCCTGCTCCTCGGCGCCAGCACCCTGCAGGAGTTCGCCCTCGCCCTCTTCGTCGGCATCTCGTTGGGGACCTATTCGTCGATCTTCCTCGCCTCACCGGTCCTCGTCTCCTGGAAGGCGTGGCGGGGCGAGGATCCGACCCGCCCGGAAGTCGCGTCCAAGCGGCGCACAGGCGGCACCTATGCGGCCGGTGCCTACGAGTCGGCCAAGCCGCCGAGCGGCCGATCGGGCGGTCGCCGCCGCCCACCCCAACGCCCGGGCTGAGGGCTGAGCCCCCACCGGGGGAGGGGGCGCGCCCCGGTACCATGGGGCCATGACGGCCGTGCCGACCCATGACGTCGTGCGGGCACCTCAGTTGGTCGACCTGCTCGACGAGTTCCGTCGCCACCATCCCGACGGCGACGTGGAGGGCATCCGCCGCGCCCACGACGTGGCGGCCGCCGCCCATGAGGGCCAGTTCCGCAAGACCGGTGACCCCTACATCACCCACCCGGTCGCCGTGGCCCTCATCCTCGCCGGCTACGGCCTCGACGCGGTCACGATCGAGGCGGCGCTCCTCCATGACACCGTGGAGGACACGGAGGTGGACCTCGAGGAGCTGGCCGAGCGCTTCGGCTCCGAAGTCGCCGGTCTGATCGACGGCGTCACCAAGCTCGACCGGATCCGCTTCGAGTCGCGGGAGGAGGCCCAGGCCGCCACGATCCGCAAGATGGTCGTGGCGATGGCCCAGGACGTCCGGGTCATCCTCATCAAGCTCGCCGACCGACTGCACAACGTCCGCACCCTCGACGCGATGCCGGAGGACAAGCAGCGGCGGATCGCCGCCGAGACGCTCGAGGTGTACGCCCCCCTCGCCCATCGCCTCGGGGCCCAGGACATCAAGCACGAGATGGAGGACACCTGCTTCGGGATCCTCCACCCCGGCCCGTTCGACGAGATCAGCGAGCTCATCGCCGAGCGTGCCCCCCAGCGGCAGGCCGTGGTCGACGAGGCGGTCGCCGCGATCCGCGAACGGCTCGCCGCCCGGGGCGTCGACGCCGAGGTGACCGGCCGCCCCAAGCACCATTACTCGATCTGGCGGAAGATGGTCGACTCCGGACAGGCGTTCGAGCAGATCTACGACCTGATCGGCATCCGGGTCGTGACGGCCGACCTCCCCGCCTGCTACGCCGCGCTGGGCGAGGTGCACGCCCTCTGGACGCCCCTGACCGGGCGCTTCAAGGACTACATCGCCATGCCCAAGTTCAACCTGTACCAGTCGTTGCACACGACGGTGGTCGGCCCCGACGGCAAGCCGCTCGAGGTGCAGGTCCGGTCGTGGGACATGCACCAGCGGGCCGAGTACGGGATCGCCGCCCATTGGCGGTACAAGGAGGGCATCAACGCCGACGACGTGCCGTGGCTCGCCGACCTCCGGGTGCTGCAGGAGGAATCGACCGACCCCGAGCAGTTCCTCGAGTCGCTGAAGCTCGATCTGTACCGCGACGAGGTGTTCGCAGTGACGCCCGCCGGCGACGTGAAGACCCTCCCGATCGGCGCCACCCCGGTCGACTTCGCCTACGCCGTGCACACCGAGGTCGGGCACCGCTGCGTGGGTGCCAAGGTGAACGGGCGGCTCGTGCCGCTCGACACCGAGCTCCAGTCCGGGGACGTCGTCGAGATCCTCACCTCCAAGCGGTCGGACGCCGGCCCGAGCCGGGACTGGTCCAAGTTCGTGTCCTCGTCACGCGCCCGCTCGCGGATCAAGCAGTGGTTCCAGCGGGAGCGGCGGGACGCGGCTGCGGGCGACGGGCGGGATCGGGTGCTGGAGCTGCTCCGCAAGGAGGGTGTCGGCCTCGGTCACGCCGCCCGCGAGCGAGTGCTCGCCGAGGTGGCGGCCGACCTCGGCCACCGGGATGCCGACGCCATGTTCGTGGCCGTGGGGGAGGGCGGCATCAGCCCGGCGATGGTCGTGACCCGGGTCCTGCGGGCGGTGCGTCCCGAGGAGGCCGAGCCGGAGCCTTCCGAGTTCCTCGCCCCGCCCCCACCGGTCCGCCGGCGGACGACCGAGGGGCCCGGCATCGTGGTCGACGGATGGGACGGGATGATGGTGCGCCTGGCCCGATGCTGTGCGCCGGCACCGGGCGACCCCCTCGTGGGGTTCGTGACGGTCGGGCGGGGCATCTCGGTCCATCGCACCGACTGCGCCAACATCGGCCAGATGGACCCGGGTCGCATGGTCGACGTGGCGTGGTCCGACGACGCCACCGGGCTCTTCTCGGTCTGGATCGAGGTGGAGGCGCTGGACCGCACCGGCCTGCTGCGCGACGTGACGTCGGCCATCTCCGGGCTCGATGCCTACATCCTCGCCTCGTCGTCGGCGACCGACGGCGACCGGATCGCCTGGCTCCGCTACGAGGTCCAACTCTCGGACACGACGCAGATCACCCGGCTCCTCGACGAGGTCCGCGGCGTCGACGGCGTCTACGACGTCCACCGGATGGTGCCGGCGCGGTGACGCGGCGCGCCCAAGGGCGCGAAATCACTCCGGGAAACCGCTCAAGCCGTCGTGTTGGTACGCCGAATCACACCGCAAGGACACGGAGGTGTGTGTGTACCGAGGCGCGTTCGCGGCTCGCCTGCGACGTGACGAAGGGTTCGGCCTCATCGAGGCGACGGTGGCGCTCGTCATCATCTTCGGCCTCGTCCTCGTCCTCATGCGGACGTTCGACACCAGTGTGCGCGTCCTCGTCGAGACCCGCCGGGCGGCGGCCGCCAACGCCTTCGCCACCGAGCTCATCGAACGGGCCCAGGCCCTCGAGTGGCGGCACATGGGTCTGGCTGCCTCCACCAACGGCACCTCCTGCGCGTCCGGCCAGGTTGGCTGTGCCGACTTCCTCGCCGAGTTCCCCGAACTCGCCGCCAACGGGACGTCCTGGGACTTCGACGGGGAGCCGATGGTCTTCACCAACTCGGACACGTTCAAGCCGTTTCTCGCCTTCCACGAGCGCGTGGATCGCGACGGGACCGACTTCGACCGCTACATCTTCGTGACCTCGGTCGACGACGACGGCGATGGCGCCGAGGACCTGCGGCGCCTCACCGCGGTCGTGCGGTGGGAGCCACCGGGCGGCTTCCCCCGCTCGGTGGAGCAGGCGGCGCTCGTGTCACCGTTCACTCGCCCGTCGCAGCCGCTCATCCGGACGGACGTTTCGTTCTCGGCCGGGTCGGTCGACGTCTCTGGGGCCTCCGGTCCGGATGCGGTGGCGAACGGGTCCCGGTGGCCCACGGCGTCGGAGCGATCCCCGTTCCAGGCCGGCGTGACGTTGCCGGCGATCGAGTTGACGGCGATGTCCGACTACGTGTCCGAAGGACGAGCCCGCGTGGCCGGGACCTCCGTGCCCTTGTTGGCATGGGCCGGACCCGATGGAGTGGTGGGGACCGCCGACGACGTCCGCGCCTCATTGGATCCGACGGAACTGGTCCT
>JBFLKR010000291.1:0-3297 GCA_040883295.1 Acidimicrobiia bacterium | reverse complement strand
AGGCCGGCGGCCGGGCGGATCTCGAGGCTCGACGGCTGGAGTTGCGCAGGCTGCTGGGTTTGGGGGAGTAGGGAGCGGGAACCCGAACCACGGGACGGCGGCACCGGGGAGCTCCCGGGGCCGGCCGTGGGGCGACCCTCCTCGGTTTCGTGGGTCCGCCGGATCGTGGCTCGGGTCCTCGTCGAGCTTCCGCTCGATTGCCGCCACGCGCTCCGCGATTGCCGCCGGTGCTTCCCGCACTTACCCGCGGCCCCATCGATGCCCCCGTACTCGGTGCGGATGAAGGGAGGCTCGGCCACTGCATGGCACGAGACCGCCGAGATCGACGTTCCCCGACGTTCGTCGAGCACCTGCCGAAGGCACCCGAGGAAGTGGCCCGCCCCTCTTGCGTCAGACCGGCGTTTACGCTCCCACTCAGATGTTGATTCGCCGCACCTTCCAGGCCCTGGCCGTCGTCATGGCGATCCTCCTTGTCTTCGTCGGGGTCATCTGGCTCATCCCCGAGCGGCTCCCGGCGGCCACCGGGCCGTCGCCGGCGTCCTACGAGGCCGCGGTGGCGCTGGCCGAGGGTCGCGTCGCCGCCGACGACGGGGCCCCCGACCTGAACCCGGACTGCGTCGAGCGGGCCTACCTGCACGAGGAGCCGACGGACAAGGTGGTCGTCATCTTCCACGGCTTCACGAGCTGCCCGGCCCAGTGGGAGACGCTCGCCACCGAGTTGTTCGAGGCCGGTCACAACGTGCTCGTTCCCCGACTGCCCCGGCATGGGTCCGCCGACCGCACGACCGATGACCTCCGTCGCCTCACCGCCGAGGAGCTCATCGACCTGACGGCCGAGATGGTCGGGATCGCCCGCCCGCTCGGCGACGAGCTGGTCGTGGCCGGACTCTCCGGAGGGGGGTCGATGGCGATGTGGGCCGCCCAGCGCATCGAGGCGATCGACCGGGTCGTGCTGATGGCGCCGCTCGTGGGCATCGGGGCCGTGCCCGACGTCCTGACGAAGCCGGTCACGAACATCGCCCGCATCGTCCCCTCGTTCTACGTCTGGTGGGATGGCGAGGGGAAGGCCGACAGCCCGAGGATCGTCGACTACTCCTATCCCGGCTACGAGACACGGGGCGTGGGCCAGGTGTTGCGGATCGGCGTGGGGATCTACGACGAGGCCCGCCGGGCAGGCCCCGCCTCGGACGACATCGTCCTCATCACCAATGGGAATGACGGCGCCGTGAACGGCGCCGAGATCGACAAGCTGGTGGCCCGATGGCAGCGCACGGATCCAGGGCTGGGTCTCGTCCACTACGAGTTCCCCGAGTCGGCGCGGCTGCCGCACGACCTGATCACGGTCGAGCACCCCGACGCCGACATCGACCTCGTCTACCCGGTCGTGGTCGAGGCGTTGGTGGGGGACCCTGCCTCGCTCGGGTCCTGACTCAGCAGTCCGGGTCGACGGTGTCGCAGAGCTCGACCCACCGGGCGAAGGGGACGACGCCGAGGGCCTCGTCGTGGGAGTCGAGATCCACCAGCGTCACCCGCTCGGGACTGGTGATCCCGCAATCGCCGAAGATCCCGGGGTTGGCCCACTCGACGGCGCCGACCGTCACCGCCGTGTCGACCTCGACCACGTCGCCCTCCGCCTCGATACCGCAGACCGGGTAGGAGCCGGCGATCGCGCCGAGCCTCGCCTCGGTGATCCCGCCGGGCTCGGTGACGGCGAGGGTGTCACCGTCGATCTCGAGGGAGAGGTCGGGTACCTCCCCCTCGGCGACGGCGAAGGCGCGGTAGGAACCGTCGGCGATCTCGGCTGTGCCGCCGCCCCCGCAGGCGACGACCAGGACGACGAGGGACATCAGGGTGGCGATGATCCTGAGCATGATCGGGAGAGTATCTGCGGCGGCGCGATGATTGTGGCGGGCTGCGACGCCGCCCAGGCGGCGTACCCTGCCGCCCGATGGCCGACTACCACCTCCACCTCCATCCCCACGCCGACGACGAGCCGGTCGACCCGAGTTACGCCCCCGACGTCATCGAGCGCTACGTCGAGGGGGCTGCCGCCAACGGGGTGTCCGAACTCGGCTTCACCGAGCACCTCTACCGATGTGTCGAGTCCGCCGACGCCCTCGGCCGGTTCTGGGACGACGAGCCTCCCGAGGTGGCGACCTTCGTCGAGCGGTTCGTGGCCCTCGACCAGAACCTGAGCCTCGAGCGGTACGTGGAGACGGTGGTGGCAGCCAAGGACCGGGGTCTGCCGGTGCGTCTCGGTCTCGAGGTCGACTTCTTCCCCGCGACCATCGAGGCGGTCCTGGGGCTGCTGGACGGCTACCCGTTCGACTTCCTCATCGGCTCCGTGCATTGGGTCGGCGGTCTGCCCACCGACGTCCGCGAGATGCAAACGGAGATGGACCGGCGGGGGTTCCGGTCGGTGTGGGAGGCCTACACCGACATGATCGTCGATTTGGGTCGGGGCGGTCACGTCGACTCGATCGCCCATGTCGACGTGCTCAAGAAGTACGGGCAACGGCTGGAGCCCGAGCCACTCGACCTCTATGACCGGATCGTCGAGGCTGCGGTTGCCGGCGGCACGGCGGTCGAGGTGTCCAGCCAGGGGCTCCGCAAGCCGGTCGCCGAGGCGTACCCGGCTCCGAACCTGCTGTCGCGGTTGTTCGCGGCCGGCGTGCCGATCACGTTGGCGTCCGACGGGCACCGGCCCGACGAGGCCGGCGACCACCACGCCGAGATCGTGGGGCTGGCCCGCTCCGCCGGGTACACGGAGTACCTGCGGTTCGAGGGTCGCACGCCGATCCCGACGCCGCTCCCGGCTGGCCCAACCCAGGGTTGAGTGGCGCGCCGGCGCGCTATCGGGCCCTGAGATCGCCCGGGTCCGCGCCACCGAACCCTGGGTTCGCTAGGAGCCGGGGCCGCAGGGGGGTGGGGCCGTGAGCACGGGGTGGCCATCCGACTCGATGAAGGCCGGGATCAGGCAGCCCTCGATCGTCCCGTCGGGCTCGACGACCACCCGGGCCACCGCGGTGGTGGCGCTCGGGACCGAGAAGTAGGGCCACACGAAGTTGCCCAGCGACCAGGCGACCGGCTTGCCGTCGACCTCGGTCATCGGGTTCAGGCGATGGCTGTGGTGCCCGAAGATGGCGTCGGCGCCGGCCGCCACCATCGCCTCGGCCCGTTCCACGTCCTCCTGGCGGGGCTCGAGGTCCCGCTCCACGCCCCAATGGATCGTCACGAAGACGAGATCGGCCACGGCTGCGGCGGCGGCGACGGCCTCCACCATCGTCTCGATCGTGT
>JBFLKR010000290.1:0-4504 GCA_040883295.1 Acidimicrobiia bacterium | reverse complement strand
GGCGCCGACGTGCCCCGGGTGGGCATCGAGGGCATCGACGTCGAGGACATCGCCCGCGCCGCCGACCTCGGCTACGCCATCAAACTGCTGGCCATCGGCGAGGAGGGTCCCGAAGGCGTCGCCGTGCGGGTCAAGCCGACCCTCATCCCGTTCGATCACCCGCTCGCGACCGTCCGAGGAGCCCAGAACGCGATCTTCGTGGAGGGTCCGGCCATCGGGGAGTTGCTGTTCTCCGGTCCCGGGGCCGGCGGCGAGCCGACCGCGACGGCCGTGCTCGGTGACGTCATCGACGCTGCCCGCGAGTTGCTGGCCGGCGCCCAGGTCACGCCGCCGGTGCGCTTCCAGCCGTCCCGTGTCCTTGCGGCCGGTGCCATCCGGACGAGCCGCTACTACCGCCTCGTGGTCGACGACGCCCCCGGCGTCCTCGCCCGGATCGCCGAGGTCTTCGGACGTCACGAGGTGTCGATCGCGTCGGTCTGGCAGGAAGGCGTGGGAGGCCGCGCCACCCTCCTGCTGGTCACCCATCAGGCGCTCGAGTCGAGCCACGACGCCGCGATGGCCGATCTGACGGCGCTCGACGTGGTGGTCGACGTCGCCGCGGTCCTCAGGGTCCATCCGGGCGCCTGAGCGTGCAGTACCGATCCACCCGCGGCCACGGCCCGGTCGGGTTCGGCGAGGTCCTGACCGGTGGCGTCGCCCCTGACGGCGGCCTCTACCTGCCCGAGGCCCGACCGGAGCCCGGCGTCGATGCCGACTGGGTCGACCTGCCCTACCCCGAGGTCGTCGCCCGGGTACTGCTGCCCTTCGTCGAGCCCTACTTCGGCCTCACCGACCTGCGGGCCATGGCCGGGGCCGCCTACGCCGACTTCCGGGACCCCGCCATCGCGCCCATCGAACACCTGTGGGGCGACGTCCACCTGCTCGACCTCACCAAGGGCCCCACTCTGTCGTTCAAGGATTTCGCACTCTCGCTCGTCGGGCGGATGCTCGACGCCGCCCTCGAGCGTTCGGGTGGCTCCATCACCGTGCTCGGCGCCACGTCCGGCGACACCGGGTCGGTGGCGATCGCCGCCCTGGCCGGACTCGAGCGGGTGCGGGTCGTCATGCTGCACCCGGTCGGTCGGGTGTCCGACGTCCAGCGCCGCCAGATGACCACCGTCCTCGCCGACAACGTCACCAACCTCGCCGTCGCCGGATCGTTCGACGACTGCCAGGACCTCGTGAAGGGCGCCTTCGCCCACGACGACCTCGTCGAGGCCCACGACCTCGTGGCGGTGAACTCGATCAACTGGGTCCGCATCGCCGCCCAGACCGCCTATCACACCTGGGCCGCCGTGCGCCTCGGCGCCACGGGCCGCCCGATCGTGGTCTCGGTCCCGTCGGGCAACTTCGGCAACGCCTACGCCGCCCACGTCGCGGCCGGGTTCGGGGCACCGATCGCCCAGATCGTCGTGGCGACGAACGCCAACAACCGCCTCGCCCGCTTCCTCGAGACCGGCAGCCTCGAGATCGGCGAGGTCGCCGCCACCCACGCCCCGGCCATGGACATCCAGGTGCCGTCCAACCTGGAGCGGCTGATCTTCGAGGCACTCGACCGGGACCCCGCCGCCACCGCCGATCTCATGGCCCGCTACCGGCGAACCGGCCGGCTCCGGGTGCCGAGCGGTGCCCTCGCCCCGTTCCGGGCCCGGTTCTCGAGCGGCTGGATGGGCGATGATGCCGTGCTCGCCGCCATCGCCGAGACCCACGAGCGCACCGGTCGGCTGGTCGACCCCCACACGGCGATCGGTCTGGCAATCGGTCGGATGCGAGCCGCCCATCCCGGCGCGCCGCTGGTGGCGGTGGCGACCGCCGACCCGGCCAAGTTCCCCGACGCGGTGGAGGCGGCCACCGGGATCCGTCCATCGCTGCCCGACGACCTCGCCGACCTGTTCGACCGGCCCGAGCGATTCGAGGTCATCGAGCCCGACCCCGGCCTCCTCGCCGACCGGCTCTGACCGCCGCTCGGCCGGTCGGAGCCGCAGCCGGATGGAGGTGTTACACTGGCGCCAGCCATTCGGCACTCCCCCCTCATCCGGGCGACGTCGCGTACCCGTTCAGCGGTCCGGCACCGGAGAGGGTCCTCATCACCGGCGGGTGCCGCCCCGGGATCCCACCGGACATGGCCAGAATCCGAAAGGAACCAGGTGACCAGCCGAGCCGACCTGCAGCAGAAGTCCGTCGGGGACCTGCGCGAGATCGCCAACGCGATCGGCGTCGAGGCCGACGGCCTCCAGAAGTCCAAGCTCATCTCCGCGATCCTCGATTCCGGATCGCTCCCCGAAGCCCCCAACGGTGGCGCCGATCCTGCCGTCGAACCGCCCGCCGTGGTGGAGACGCGGCCTGAAGGCGGCTCCGACGACGGCTCGGGTGGCGGCACGCAGGCCCAGGATTCCCACGGTGGCGACCGCCAGGATGACGACGGCGGCCGGGACTCCCAGGACGACGACCGCCAGGACGACGCTCGCCAGGGCGGTGACCGGCGGGGTGACGGCGGCGGCCAGGACGGTGGCGGTGGCCAGAGGTCCCAGGGCGGCCAGCAGGGACGCGGCGAAGGGGGCCAGAGGGGCCAGGGCGGCGGTCAGCAGGGCGGCGGTCAGGGCGGCGACCAGGGCGGCAAGAAGCGTCGCCGGCGCCGTGGCGGCCAGGGTGGCGGCAAGGACTGGGAGGCCATCCCCGACGAGGAGCTCGAGTTCCGCGAGGGCCTCCTCGACATCCTCCCCGAGGGCTACGGCTTCATCCGGGTGACGAACTACCGCCCCGGCGACCTGGACGCCTACGTGTCGGTCAACCACATCCGCAAGAACGGGCTCCGCAAGGGCGACCTCGTGAAGGGTCCGATCCGGCCGGCCCGGAACCAGGAGAAGTACCCGGCCCTCATTCGGATCGACTCGGTCAACGGCGAGGACCCCCAGGAGGCCAAGCGGCGGCCGAAGTTCGAGAAGCTCACCCCGCTCTTCCCCGACATCCGGCTGCGGCTCGAGACCGACGAGCACACCCGGGTCCTCCCGCGCATCGTCGACCTCATCGCCCCGATCGGCAAGGGCCAGCGCGGTCTGATCGTCTCGCCGCCGAAGGCCGGGAAGACGACGGTCCTGAAGGAGATCGCCACCTCCATCGCCGAGAACAACCCCGAATGCCACCTCATGGTCGTCCTCGTCGACGAGCGACCGGAGGAGGTGACCGACATGCAGCGCACCGTGAAGGGCGACGTCATCTACTCGACGTTCGACCGTCCGGCCGAGGAGCACACCCAGGTCGCCGAACTGGCGATCGAGCGGGCCAAGCGCCTCGTGGAGCAGGGCATCGACGTGATCATCCTGTTGGACTCGATCACCCGGCTCGCCCGCGCCCACAACCTGGCCACGCCGGCTTCGGGGCGCATCCTCTCCGGTGGTGTCGACAGCCAGGCCCTCTACCCGCCGAAGCGGTTCTTCGGGGCCGCCCGCAACATCGAGGAGGGTGGGTCGCTCACCATCCTCGGCACCGCCCTCGTCGAGACCGGCTCCAAGATGGACGAGGTCATCTTCGAGGAGTTCAAGGGCACCGGGAACATGGAGTTGAAGCTGGACCGGCGGTTGGCCGACAAGCGCATCTACCCGGCCATCGACATCGAGGCGTCGGGAACACGCCGGGAGGAACTGCTGTTCACCCCCGACGAGCTGACCCAGGTGTGGAAGCTGCGCCGGGTGCTGCTGGCCCTCGAGCCGGGACCCGCCCTCGAACTGCTCATGGACCGGCTCAAGACATCCCCGTCCAACGCCCACTTCCTCGCAGAAGTGGCGAAGAACTAGCCTGCGCCTCCAGAGGAGACTCCCCCATGAAGACCGACATCCATCCCGACTACGCCGAGGCGACGATCACCTGCTCGTGCGGCAACACGTTCCAGACCCGCTCCACCGGCGGTGACCTCCGCGTCGAGTTGTGCAACGAGTGCCACCCGTTCTTCACCGGCCGCCAGAAGCTGGTCGACAGCGGTGGCCGGGTCGACCGCTTCAACAAGCGCTACGGCAGCACCGTGAAGTCGAAGAAGGCCGCCAGGCGCGAGGCCGGGACGACGTCCTCCGAGGAGCCCGGCGAGGGCGCCGACACCGAGTAGTCACGCCACACCGATCGATCGACCGGGACCCCGCCGACGCGGGGTCCCGGCGCGAGGAGGTCCTGTCATGCGACTCGCCGTCTACGGCACCCTGCGACGTGGGGGGCCCAACCACCACGTGGTGGCCGGCATCTCGGGGACCTGGGCGCCCGGGACGGTCCGAGGCTGGGTCTACGAGCTCACCTGGGGCCCGGCGGCGGGCTACCCCGGCCTCACCCTCGACCCCGACGGCGCGGCCGTTCCCGTCGACGTGCTCACCACGGACGACCTGGACCGCCACCTGCCGCGTCTCGACCGGTTCGAGGGCGACGGCTACCGGCGCATCGTGACCTCCGTCACCCTCGACGACGGCGAGGTGGTGGACGC
>JBFLKR010000289.1:0-2822 GCA_040883295.1 Acidimicrobiia bacterium | reverse complement strand
CGGTGACTGGGACGCCGTGATGGTGATGCAGTTTCCGTCCCGGGCGGCCTTCATCGCGGCCCTCAACCACGAGCGCTACCACGAGATCGCCCGCCACCGGGAAGCCGGGCTCCTCTGCCAGGAGTTGCTGACGACGCGACCCGCCGGGTAGGGCGGCACCGACGTCGCCTGCTGCCCCACATGGCCTTTGCGCCCCGAGACTACGAGTGTTAGTTTAAAAACTAAGATGCATAGGCAAGGAGTCGCCATGACCACCATCACCCAGGCACTCGACCTCCCCGAGGGGACGATCGCGTACGACGACACCGGCGGTGACGGCCCGCTGGTGCTCATGCTCCCCGGCGCCGGCGACGTGCGGGCCGAGTACCGCTTCCTCGCCCCAGTGGTGGCCGCCACCGGGGCCCGAGTCGTGACCGCCGACCTCCGCGGTCACGGGGACTCGTCGTCCGACTGGCCCGCCCACGGCATGGCCGAGACCGCCGCCGACGTCATCGCCCTGCTCGACCACCTGGACGCCGGCCCGGCCACGATCGTGGCGACCTCGTTCTCACCGGCCGCCGCCCTCTGGGCCGCCGCCGACCGGCCAGACCTTGTCGAGCGCCTCGTCCTTATCAGCGCCCACCTCCACGAAGGCCCGCGCTGGCAGCGGATCGTCCTCGACCTGCTCCTGCGCCTCCCCGTCGCCGGGCGGATCTGGGCCGGCCAGTACCGGGGCTGGCACCCGGGGAATCCTCCGGTCGACCTCGACGCCCACGCCCGGGTACTCGCCGACATGTTCACCGATCCTCGGCGGCGCACGGCGGCCCGCCAGACGCTCACGGCCAGCCGGGCCGGCCTCGCCGAGCGTCTCGATCGGGTCGACGTCCCGACCCTCGTAGTGATGGGCGGCGCCGACTCCCACTTCCCCGATCCCGCCGCGGAGGGATCCTCGATCACGGCCGAGACCGGCGGCCGACTCGTCGTCGTTCCCGACGCCGGCCACTACCCCCACGTCGAGTACCCCGACGTGGTCGGCTCGGCGATCGCCGACTTCCTCGCCGAGACACGGGTGTGACCGGGCGCAGGGGCCTGAGCCCCGAGTCGGTCGTGGCGACGTCGACCGCGATCGTCGAGTCCGACGGCGTCGAGGCGCTCACCCTGAGCCGGGTGGCGGCCGAGCTCGGCGTCAAGCCGCCCTCGCTCTACAACCACGTGGACGGGCTCGATTCCCTCCGGCGTGACGTCGCCCTCGCAGCGGTGGCGGAGCTGGGCGACCGGCTCGGCTCGGCGGCCATGGGCCGCTCGGGACGGGACGCCGTGCGCGCACTGGCCGTCGCGTTCCGCACGTACGCCCTCGAGCATCCCGGGCTCTACGAGCTCACGACCCGGGCCCGCCCGGACGACCCGGAGTACGCCGCGGCGTCGGCCCGCCCCGTGGAGCCGGTGCTGGCGGTCCTGCGGGGGTACGACCTCGATGGCACGGCGGCCATCCACGCGGCCCGGACGCTGCGCTCGGCCCTCCACGGCTTCGTGGCCCTCGAGCTCGGCGGTGGCTTCGGGCTCGACGTCGATATCGAGGCGTCGTTCGAGTGGCTCGTCGATCGGCTCGCCGACACGCTCGAGGTGACGGCGGCCAAGGCGACCCGCTGACGTCGACGAGCGACCCTCTAGGCGACCGGGCCGATCCACCCACTGATCGTCGCCAACACGCCCCGGTCGACCGGGCGCTTGGCCTGCTGCTTGTAGCTGCGCACCGACGGGGGGCCGGGATCGCGGCGGAGCAGGTGGGTGACGTCGGCGGGCACCTCGCCCGTGAACGCCGTCGGGACCAGCCCCCGCATCAGCTCGACGTCGGCCGGCGGCACCTGTACGTCCTTGGCGCCGGTGATGGCCAGCACCGGGCAGCGCACCCGGGCGAGCGACTCGGTCGGGTCGTGGGCGAGGAACTCCCGGAACCACTTGGCGTTCAGCTTCTGGAACTGGATTCGGGCGACGTCGTCGGTCGTCGCCTCGAGCCGGTCGAGAGTCTTGCGTTGCTGGCCCGCCACGTCCTGGCGGAGCACCTTCATGATCACCTTGGCGGCCGTCGGGAGGTCCTCGGCGACCTGCGCGGCCTGCCACTCAATGACCGTCCGGCCCAACTGGGCCGAGCCGGCCAGCAACACGGCCCCGGCGAGGTCCTCGGTCGCGGCGACCTCGGTGGCGATGAGCGCCCCCTCCGAGTGGCCGATGACGAACAGCCGATCGGCGTCGACCTCGGCGCGCTCCCGGAGCGCCGCCAGCGCCGCCCGGGCGTCGGCGACGTTGTCGAACAAGCCCGCCGCCAGGTAGTCACCCTCGGACTCGCCCACCCCGCGCTTGTCGTAGCGCAGGGACGCGATGCCGTGGGCGGCAAGGTGGGTGGCGACCTGGGCCATGACGTCGATGCGGAGCTTCTTCGTGTTCGAGTCCCGGTCGAGGGGCCCAGACCCGGTCACCAACACCGCGGCCGGGAACGGCCCGTCGCCGTCGGGGAGGGCGAGGGTGCCGGCCAGGGTCAGGTCGCCGGAGGGGAAGGTGACGTCGGGCACCGGGCGACGGTAGACGGGCCGGGCGTACTGTTCCCGACCATGGTCGAGCTGCACCCGATCGACGAGCACAACGTGGGAGCCGTGTTCGAGCTCGAGGTGGCGCCCCACCAGCGCGATCACGTCGCTCCCAACTCATGGTCGCTCGCCCAGGCCCTGGCCGAGGCTCGGATCGCCTGGCCCCGGGCGATCGTCGCCGACGGCGAGGTGGTCGGCTTCCTCATGCTCGAGATCGACCCCGACGAGGAGGATGGCCGACCATTCTGGCTCTGGCGG
>JBFLKR010000288.1:0-2870 GCA_040883295.1 Acidimicrobiia bacterium | reverse complement strand
GGGTTGCGGCCCCACACGGCCACGTCGCAGCCCGCCTTCGCCAGCCCGCGGGCCATACCGAGGCCGATCCCGCCGTTGCCGCCGGTGACGACCGCCACCTTGCCGTCGAGGGAGAACATCGAGAGGTCCATGCGGCGACGCTACGCGGCGATCGGGGCTCGGTCGCACCGCTACCAACGGCCTCGCTCGTACACTCGTTCACGATGTTGCCGCTCGAGCAGGTCGCCGGCCTCCCGGCGCCCGAGACGCTCACCCTCCATCGCCTCCCCACCGACCTCGACCCGCTGACGGTTGCCCGCGCCGCCGATCCGTCCGAGCGGGTCGCCTACTTCGCCTCCGGCGACGTCGAGCTGGCCGGGCTCGGCGTGGCCTGGTCGGCGCCGTCGGGCGTGGACGGCGACCGCTTCCATCTCGCCGATGCCGAGCTGGCCGAGGCTCGCCTCGACCCGGCGGCCCACCTCGTCGTCGGCTTCGCCTTCGACCCCGACCGGCCCGGCGAGCTGTGGGATGGGTTCCCGCCGCTGGCGCTCGAACTGCCGGAACTCGCCGTAGTGCGACGGGAGAGCGTGACCGAGCTCGTCGTCGCCCTCCGTCCGGGCCGCTCCGGCGCCGAAGTCGCCGCCGACTGGGCCCACGTGACCGACCCCGGCCCCGTCCGTGCCCACCACCCCTCCGAGCTCCAGATCGAGGCGGACCCGCCCGCCGCCCGCTACCTCGAGGCGGTCGCAGAGGCGGTGGACGACATCCGCTCGAATGGGCTCACCAAGGTCGTGTTGGGTCGGTCGCTCGTCATCCGCTCGGACACCCCGGCCCGACCGTTCGACTTGATGGCCGCCCTGGCTGCCGAGCACCCGGACGCCTATCGGTACGCCCTTCGCCGGGGTGAGGCGGCGTTCGTGGGGGCCACGCCGGAGTTGCTGGTATCGCTGCGTGACGGCCTGCTGGCCTCCCGGCCCTTCGCCGGCACGGCCCCGCGCGGTCGCAATGACGCCGAGGACCAGGCGTTGGCCGGTGGTCTGTTGGCGTCGGCCAAGGACCGGTGGGAGCACCGGGTCATGGTGGACGACATCATCGAACGGCTCGAGGCGCTGGTCCCGTCGATCTCCGTGTCCGAGCCGTCGGTGCAGCGGTTGCGCTACGTGCAGCACCTCGTCACCCGCATCACCGGGTCGGTGCCACCGGGCACGACCGTGCTGGGGTTGTCGGCGGCACTCCACCCCACCCCGGCCGTGGGCGGGGTTCCCGCCGACCAAGCGCTGGCGATGATCGACAAGCTCGAGGGCCTGGACCGGGGTTGGTACGCCGGTGGGGTCGGCTGGGTCGATGGGGCCGGCAACGGCGAGGTCGCCGTGGCGCTGCGCTGCGCCCTGCTGAGGGGCACGAGCGCCCACCTGTTTGCCGGCAGTGGCATCGTCGCCGACTCGATCCCCGAGGCCGAACTGGACGAGACGACCTGGAAGTTCCGGGCGCTGCTGCGCCACTTGGGGGAGAGTTAGGCGAGCGCAGCCCGGGCCCTCGATAGCAACTTGTCATGAATGGCTCGGTTCTCGGCCCGGTCGGTGGTGACCACGGCCACATGGAGGCCCGGTCCCGGCACCAGGAACCGCTCCAGCGCCTCTCGGGTCGGCACGTCGACGACTCGGGCACCCAAGCCCTTGGCGATCTCGGCCACGTCGAACCCGTGCGGGGTGGCGAGAAGGTCGAACGGCCCTGGTTGGTCGGCCTGGGGCAAGAAGGAGAAGATCCCTCCGCCCCGGTTGTCGACCACCACGATCGTGAGGTCGGCACCGAGGCGCCGCGCCGTGAGCACCCCCCCGAGGTCGTGGAGGAACGCGATGTCGCCGAGTAGGACCACACCTTGGCGGCCGGTCAGCGCCGAGGCGCCGGCCGCGGCCGACAGCAGTCCGTCGATGCCGTTCGCGCCCCTCGTGCCGTGGATGCGGCCGTCCACCCCCACGCCGAAGTCGTCCACGTCGCGGATCGGCATGGAGGACCCGACCCACAGGTCGCGAGCGCCGAGACAGGCCGTGACCGTGGCGGCAACGGCGGGCTCCGAGGGCCCCGGCAGGTCGGCGAACACCGCATCGATGGTGGCTTCGGCAGTTCGCCAGGCATCGAGCCAGCCGGGTTCCGCCTCGTAGCCCTCCAGCGCCCACGCCACCGCCTCGGGATCGGCTCGCAGGTGGGTCGTGGCCGACCCAGCCGGGTCCCGGCGCCCGACCTCGTCCACGAGGACCTGCGGCACCTCGGGGTGGACGGCGAGCCAGGTAGCGATGGCCTTCGACGTTGGTGACCCGCCCAGCCGGAGGACCCCGGTCGGGGTCAACCGGTCGAGCAGGCCCGCCCTGGCCATGGCATTGCCGCGCAGGAGGAGCGGCGGCCGTCGGGCAGCCGTCAGCGGGTCCGCCAGGACGGGGACGGAGCCGGCCAGTTCGGAGAGTCCTTCGCCACCGGCACCGTCGCCGGCGACGACCAGGGGGCGGGACCCGAGCAGGTCGGCGACCGGCGAGCCGGCGACCTCCAACCGGGGTGGGGGCGTCGCCTGCGGACGGAGGCTGGCGGTCGGGGCGCCCTCGCCGATCACGGTGGGGCCCAACGGCTCTCGGAAGGGCAGGTTGAGATGCACCGGGCCCCGGCCCAGCGCGGACTCGTCCCACGCCCGGGCGGCGACCCCCGCCAACAGGTTCATCCACTCGACGGTGGGCTCAGGCGTACCGACCGATTTCGACCAGCGGATGGCTCTGCCGTAGATGCCTACCTGGTCGATGGTCTGGGGGGCGCCGACATCGCGCAGTTCGGCTGGGCGGTCGGAGGTGAGCACGATGATCGGTACCCGGGCGTTGGCCGCCTCGGCTACGGCGGGCAGGTAG
>JBFLKR010000287.1:0-10885 GCA_040883295.1 Acidimicrobiia bacterium | reverse complement strand
GCTGCCGTCCTCTCCCCCGTCGCCGGACCCATCACCGACCGGATCGGCGGCACCTGGGCCGTGCGCCTGACGATGCTGGTGGCGGCCGTCGGCTATCCGCTCGTCGCACTGGCCGACTCGACCCTCTCCCTGGCCGCCGCCACGCTCCCGATCGCCTTCGCCCAGGCCCTCATCAACCCCGCCACCAACGCCATCATCGCCCACCACGTGCCCGACGGGAGGCGGGGCGTCATCACCGGCATCAAGCAGTCGGGCGTGTACGTCGGCTTCGTGCTCGTGGGCCTGACGGCTCCCGCTCTCACGGCCCGCTTCGGCTGGGAGGCCGCCTTCCTGCTCCTCGCCGGCGTCTGCCTGCTGGGCTTCGTCCTGTCGCTCGTCGGGCTGCCACCCACGGCCGGCAGCCGCCGGGCGGCCTCGGGTGGGGTCCCTCGGACGGCATTCCCCGACCTCCGCCGGCTCACGATCTATGCCGGCCTGATGGGGTTCGCGGCATCGACCAACAACTTCATCCCGCTCTATGCCGAGACGGCACTCGGGTACACGAACGCGGTGGCGGGCCTCATCACCGCCGTCATCGGCGGACTGGCCATCGTCACCCGGATCCTCGGGGCTCGTCGAGCCGAGCGGACCGGGCGCCCAGGCGTCCTGCTGCGGGCGATGGCGGCGATGGGTGTCGTCACCAATGCCTCCTTGGCGTTGGCGGCACTCGCACCGGCGATGGTCTGGCTCGCCGCCGCCAGCTACGCCTTCGGCCTCGCCCCCTGGAACGCCGTGGCGATGCTGGCGGTCATCATCCTCGTGGGACGGGACGCGGCCGGCACCGCAACGGGCTGGGTCGTCGGTGCCTTCTCGGCCGGCTTGGCCCTCGGGCCCGTCGCCTACGGTCGACTGATCGACTCGGTGGGATTCGGCACGGCGTGGGGGCTGTCCGCCGTGATGACGGCGGCTGCGGTGGTGGCGGTGGCCGGGTTCCGGGCCCAGCCGGCCGTCAGGACGTGAGTTCGCCGACGCGTCCGTGAATCCAGTCGGCGACCTCGCCGATCACCTGCTCGCCCTCCGGCTCGTTGTGGGTCTCGTGGCGGAGATTCGGCCACAGGCGACGGGTCACGGTGGGCAGGTCGCCCAACGGCGCGGTGAACTCCGGGAACACGATCGTGTCGGCGCCCCCATGGATGACCAGCGTCGGGCGCTCGAGGTCGGCGAGCTGCTCCCCGACGCGGTCCATGGTGGCGAAGAACTCCGCCCCGAGTCGCATCGTCGCCTCGGTGTGGACGAGCGGATCGGCGAAGTAGGCCTCCCCCACCGCCGGGTCGCGGCTCAGTTGGAGGCCGTCGATCGGGTTGGGCAGCGAGAGTTTCGGCGCCAGGCGCGACAGCAGTGGCGCGGTGGCCCGTTGCCAGCCGGGGACCTTGGCGTCGACGGCGGGAGCCGACAGCACCAGCAGGTCGGGTTGGAGCCGGTCGGAGAGGGCGTAGGCGAGCGAGATGAGGCCGCCCATCGAGTGGCCGTAGAGCACCAGCGGCTCCGGGTGGGCCCGCAGCTCCCCGATCAGGTCCTCGACGACGTCGAGGTAGTCGCCGAACGCCTCGACGTAGGCCCGCTCCCCACTTGACTCACCGAAACCGGGCAGGTCGAAGGAGACGACCCGGAATCCGGCGTCGGTGAGCCAGCTGCCCACCTGTTCCCAGCGGCCGGAGTGCTCGGCCAACCCATGGACCACCAGCACGGTGGCCGCCGGGGCATCGGGTACCGGCCACGTCCGCCGGGCGATCACATCGTGACCGCTGTCGTGGAGTTCGAGCGTCGACGTCATGTGTGGACGACCTCCTCGTCGGGGTGGAAGAGCCGCGGACCCCCGGGAACGCGGGTGGGATGGGGCGTCTCGGCCAGCCGGTCCGGGACTTCGAGACCGTACTTGAGGACCAGGTGCAGGTAGTCGCGCTGGTAGAGGATCGCACAGCGCACGTCGGGGTGGAGGCGTCGGAGGGCCTTGACCTTCCGATTCTTCTTCGTGACGAGTTTCTGGTCCATCGTGGTGACCTCGATGAACCGAGCCTCCTCGGGCAGCCAGAAATCCGGGGTGAACCAGCGGACGGGGTGGCCCTCGTCGTCCCATTCGATCACGAAGGACCGGGGCTCGTATTCCCAGGGCACCTCGTAGAAGTCGAGGAGGAGGGCGAGCTGGCGCTCGCTGGGGTGGGCGAAAGCGGTGTCCGCGGCCCGGTCCACCGTCAGGTTGCTTCGGCGACGGGAGCCGCCAACACGACCACCTCGCCCTCGGGGAACAGGTCCTCGACCTCGGCCTCGAGCTCTTCGCGCAGCGGGCCGACGGCCATGGCGAAGACACCCTGGCCCCGGCGGAGCACGTCGATGACCTCGTCGGGACTGGTGGCGGCGTAGATCGTGGAACCGTCGGCCACCAGGGTGACGTCGCTCAGGCTGCGATCCTCGCCGAGGCGCTCGCGGAGGGTCTCCATCGCGGCCCGGATCTTCGGCAGGCTCATGCCGGCGTCCTTGAGCCGCTTGATCATCTTGAGCTGGACGACGTCCGTGAAGGAGTACAGACGCTGGCTGCCCGACCCGGCGGCCGCCTGCAGCGACGGTGTGATGAGGTCCGTGCGCGCCCAGTAGTCCAGCTGTCGGTAGGTGATACCGACGAGGGCGCACACGGTGGGGGCTCGGAAACCGCTCTGGGTCATGGCTCGTCCTTTGCTCCTCCGCAGGTTACACGCCCGTAATTCGCCCCGGGAAAAACATCGTACAGTCGCCCCGCGCGGGGTCAAGCACTGGACCCCGGCGCCTGAAGTGCCGAAGCACTGGGATACGGGACCACCGCCGCCGGCGAAGCCGGCGGCCTACGAGGAGAAGTCCTCGGGATCGATCTCGTCGAGGAACTCCCGGAACCGCTCGATCTCGTCCTCCTCGTCCTCGTCGCGGAGTTCGATGCCGACCTCGTCGAGCACCTCCGGCGAGACGAAGAGCGGCGCTGCCACCCTGGCGGCGAGGGCGATGGCGTCCGACGGACGCGACGAGACGACGCGGACCTCGTCGCCCCACTGGAGCACGAGGTCGGCGAAGAAGACCTGGTCGGCGAGGTCCGTGACCACCACCCGCTCGAGCCGGACGTCCAGCTCGCCGAGGACCGCGGCGAAGAGGTCGTGGGTGAGGGGCCGTTCGGGGACGACGCCCTCCATCGCATAGGCGATGGCGGTCGCCTCGACCGCCCCGATCCAGATCGGGACGTGCCGGGTGCCCTCCCGCTCCTTCAGCAGGACGATCGGGCTCTGTGAGGGGAGCTGGATCCGCACCCCGACGAGGTCGACGGCAACCGGTTCGGCCATGCCCCGACCCTATCAGCCGGTCGGGGCCAACCCTTCGCCCTCGAGCGGTGGCAGGTCGGCGGCGAATGCCTCGAGGTCGAGGACCCCCCACAACGATGGGACGTTGCGATAGCGACCCTCCCAGTCGAGGCCGTACCCGATCACGAACTCGTCGCCGACGACGAACCCGGCATGGTCGACGTCGACGGCGACGATCCGCCGCTCGCGGCGGTCGAGCAGCGCCACCACCGTGATCGAGGCGGGCCCCCGGGTGCCGAGCTGGGCAACCAGCGAACGCAGCGTGAGGCCCGTGTCGACGAGGTCCTCGACGAGGACGACGTGGCGCCCGGCGAGGGGGGTCGCCACGTCCACCGACAGCGACACGCGCCCGGCCTCACCGAAGCGGGTGAGGCCGAGCATGTCCACCTCGAGGTCGATCGGCGTGGCGCGTACCAGATCGGCCAGGAAGGTCATCGCACCGTCGAGGACGCCGACCAGGATCGGATCGCGGCCATCGAGGCCTTGGGCGAGGTCGGCGCCGATCTCCCCGACCCGCTGGGCGAGCCGGTCCCGATCGGCCAGGAGGTGGACGGTCACCCGCCGAGCAACCAGCCGAGCGCCTCGGCGAGCCCCGGGAGCGGACTCGCCGGCGGACCGGTCGTCGGCACGGCGCCGACCACCTCGTCACCCGAGCTGGCGACGAGGACCGGTGCTTCGCCGTCGAGGGCCGGTGCCACGGTGATCGATTCGTCGGTGCCGATCGTGGTCACGTCGTCCTCGGCCACGAGGTCGGTGGCGTCGGCCCCCGCCCGATACGTGCCGTATGTCCGTCCAGCGGCAATGGCGGCAAAGACCGGGTAGTCGTCGAAGCCGTGGTCGAGCAGGGCGGCGGCGTCGGCCATGTGGTCCTGGGACCCCATGACCACGACCCACAGCCGGCGGCCGTCCCGCTCGGCGGCGCCGACGAAGGTCTTGTCGGCGTTCGGGGTGTCGCCGGTCTTGCCGCCGAGCGCTCCCGGGTACCCCTCTCGGACCAGGGCATTCGTCTGGCGGAGAAAGCGGACATTGCCGGCCGGGTCCTCGGGCAGCACGGCGCCACGGATGAGACTGATCTCGCGATAGAGCGGGTACTCCATCGCCGCCTGACCGACGACCAGCAGGTCACGGGCGGACGACACGTGGCCCTCGACGTCGAGCCCGTTCGGGTTGCGGAAGGTGGTGGCCGTCATGCCGAGTTCGGCCGCCCGTTCGTTCATGAGCTCCACGAACGCCGGCACCGAGCCCGAGACGTGCTCGGCGAGCGCCCGGGCAGCGTCGTTGCCCGAGCGAATGAGCAGTGCCATCAGCAGTTGCCTCACGGTGAGCTGCTCCCCCGCATACAGCGGGATGATCGATCCGCGGCGGATGGCAGCACCCTCGCTGACGGTCACGACGTCGTCGGGGTCGGCGTTCTCCAACACGAGCAGGGCGGTCATGACCTTGGTGGTCGAGGCCATCGGCCGCACGACATCGATCCCGTCCTCGAGGAGCACGTCGCCGAGGGATTCGTCGAAGAGGAGGTAGGTCACCGCCGACACCTCGGGCGGTTCGCCGACGATGCCCGACCCGACCGGGATCTGGTTGGGGGCGGCGGCGGCCGGCGCGACCAGACCCACCACGAGCCCCAGGGCCACGAGGAGGACGAATCGTCGGGGCTGCGGACGCCTAGTCATCCCCGATGGCGACGACGAGATGGAACTTGCCGATGAGCACCCGATCCCCCGCCGACAGTGCCGCTTCGTCGACCCGTTCGCCGTCCACGTAGATGCCGTTCGTGGACCCCGAGTCCTCCACGCGCAGCGAGGGCCCGTCGGTGATGAAGCGGCAGTGGTGGCGCGAGACGGTCACGTCGTTGAGGAAGATGTCGCTCTCGGGGTGGCGGCCCACCGTCGTGACGCCCTCCTTGAGCACGAACGTCATGCCGGTCCGGGGGCCGCGCTCCACGACGAGGGCGTACCCATGCACCCCGTCGACGTGGGCGTCGTCCTCGTCGAGGTGGTCGGCACCGGGCACGTAGACGACGGTGGGCTCGGTGTCGACGCCGGAGCAGTCGGGGCACGTCGTGGTGCCCGGCTCGAGCTCGCGGTGGCAGGTGGGACAGCGCATCGCAGCCATCGTACCCACCCCGATGGCGAATCCCCCGCTCCCCGCCGAGGATCTCAGCCCAGCGTCGCCTCGTAGGCGTCGGCGGTCAGCAGCTCCTCGAACTCGCCGGGGTCGGCGAGACGGACTTCGACGATCCATCCTCGCCCGTACGGCTCGGCGTTGACCAACTCCGGCTCGTCGGTGAGGGCTTCGTTGACCGCCACCACCCGGCCCGAGACCGCCGCGTAGACCTCGCCCACCGACTTGGTCGACTCGACCTCGGCGATCGTCTCCCCCACCGACACCTCTCGATCGACCTCGGGCAGGTCGACGAAGACGATGTCGCCGAGGGCGTCCTGGGCGAAGTCGGAGATGCCGATCCGGGCACGGGTGCCGTCGGCGTCCTCGCTCTCGATACGCACCCACTCATGGTCGGCTGTGTAGCGGCGGTCGGTCGGGATGTCGGACATGGGGCGCGAGGGTACCGAACTGGGAAGTACTCAGTACTCGGTGTTCGCCTCCGCCAGCATCTGGCGGATCTCGACGAGGTACTGGGCGGCGGTCCAGAGGTAGAGGCCGAGTCCGACCGCCCCGGCGACGAGGCCGGACCACCGGAACGCCTCCGCCCAGAAGCCGGCCGGCAGCGCGGCGGCGAGGTACAGCGACGGCACGGCCCCGTAGAGGAGGAACGTGGCAACCTTGCCGAGGAACCGGACGTGGATCGTCTCCCCGGTCCGGCGCACCAGCACCCACACGGCGAGCGTCATCACCGTCTCCCGTCCGATGAGGCCGATCACGAACCAGAGCGGCAGCAGTCGCTCCCCATCGACGAAGACGAAGGCCCCGCCCAGCACCGCCGCCACCATCGCCAGTCGGTCGGCTACGGGATCGAGTTTGCGGCCCAGCTCCGACTCCTGGCCGAGCCGGCGGGCCAGGAAGCCGTCCACCCAGTCGGTGGACCCGATGACGAACAACACGATGGCGGCCGCAACGATGTCGCCGTCGACGAGCAGCAGCCACAGGAACCAGCCGACCCCGACGATCCGAGCCGCCGAGATCAGGTTGGGGATCGTGAGGACCCGCTCGGACGACCCGGGCCCCGGGTCCCCCGACGAGGGGTCGGGGGCCTCGTCGTCGGTCACCCGGCGCGTTCGACCAGGTGGCAGGCGACCCAGTGACCGTCGCCCTTGTCCTCGTACGGAGGGTGTGGCTCGGTCCGACAGATGTCGGTGGCCCAGGGGCACCGCTCGAGGAACCGGCAGGTCGGCGGCGGGTCGATCGCCTTCGAGATGCCACCCTTGATGTCGGGATCCTGCTTCTGGTAGGCCGGGTCGGGGACCGGTACCGCCGCCAGCAGCGCCTTGGTGTACGGGTGGAGCGGGTTCGAGAGCAGCTCCTCGGTGGGTGCCATCTCCACGATCTTGCCGAGGTACATGACCGCGATCCGGTCGCACATGTACCGGGCGACGGCGAGGTCGTGGGTGATGTAGAGGTAGCTGACGCCGAACTCGTCGGCGAGCTTCAGCATGAGGTCCATGATCGAGATGCGGATGCTGACGTCGAGCATGGACGTCGGCTCGTCGGCGACGACGAACGACGGGTTCATCACGAGCGCCCGGGCGATGGCGACCCGCTGGCGCTGGCCGCCTGACAGCTCGTGGGGGTACCGGAAGAGGAAGGTCTCCGCCGGGGTCAAGCCCACCTTGTTGAGCAGCTCGGCCACCCGACGCTCGCGCTCGGGGATGGACCCGATGCCCTGGACCGCCAGCGGCTCGGCCACGGTGTCGTAGATCGTCCGCCGGGGGTTGAGCGACTCGAAGGGGTCCTGGAAGATCATCTGGACCTTGCTGCGGAAATCGCGCATGTCCTTGCGGTCGATGTGGGCGATGTCGAGCGACTCGCCCTCGCCGTGGGTGAGCAGGATCCGCCCGTCGGTGGCCTCGTCGAGCCGGACGAGCATCCGCCCCGTGGTCGACTTGCCGCAACCGGACTCGCCCACCAGGCCGAGCGACTCGCCCGGTGCGATCTCGAAGTCGATGCCGTCGACGGCGTGGACGTAGTGCTCGGTCCGCTTGAACAGCCCCTCGGAGATCGGGAACCGCTTCTGGAGGCCCTCGACCTTGACGAGCGCGTCGGTGCGCTGCTGGGTGTCCGTCACTTCACCAACTCCCCGATCTCGGGCACCTGTTCCCAGTTCCAGCAGGCCACCTCGTGTCCGCCCCCGATGTCGGTCATCACCGGCTCCTGGGTGACGCACTGCTCGGTCGCAAAGGGGCATCGGGGGTGGAACCGACAGCCCGACGGTGGGTCGAGCAGGTTGGGCGGCTCACCTTCGAGCGGCGCCAGCACGCGTCGCGGCCCGGTGATCGACGGCGTCGAGCTGAGCAGCAGGTAGGAGTACGGATGACGGGGCCGGTGGAACACCTCGAGGGTGTCTCCGAGCTCGACGAGCTTCCCGGCGTACATGACGCCGATCCGGTCGGTCACCTCGGCGATGACGGCGATGTCGTGGGAGATGTAGATGATCGCCATCCCCAGCTCCTCCTGGACCTCCTTGAGCTCCTTGAGGATCTGGTCCTGGACGATGACGTCGAGGGCGGTGGTCGGCTCGTCGGCGATGATGAGCTTGGGGTTGCACGACAACGCCATGGCGATGACGGCCCGCTGGCGCATGCCACCGGAGAACTCGTGGGGGTAGCGCTCGATCACGGCTGGGTTGAGCCCGACCATCTCGAAGAGCGCCGAGATCCGGCCGGTCTCCTCGGCGTACGTCAACCGGGTCGGCCAGTGCAGTCGGAGCGCCTCACGGATCTGGTCGCCCACCGTGTAGACGGGGTTCCAGGAGTTCATCGCACCCTGGAACACCATCGAGATGTCACGCCAACGATGCTGGCGCAGTTCGTTCTCGGAGAGGCCGACGAGGCTCTCGCCGTCGAGGCGGATGTCGCCCGAGCGGATCTCGCCGTTGTCGGGGAGCAGCTGGAGGAGGGCGAGCGCCATCGACGTCTTGCCACAGCCGGACTCCCCGACGAGGCCGAGCGACTCGCCCGCCGCCAGGCGGAACGTGACGTCCTCCACGGCCGAGACGTCACCCTCCTTGGTGGCGTAGCGCATGACGACGTTCTCCACCTCGAGCAGCGGCGTGCCGGCTCGCCCGCCGCGCGAGCCGATGTCGGTGATCTGGGACTGGGTCATGGTCGCCTTCCTCAGCGGCTGCGGAGCCGGGGGTTGACGACCTCGTCCATCGCACGTCCGACGAGGAAGAACCCGGCCGAGAACAACGTCACCGCCAGGCCGGCCGGGAACAACAGCCACCAGGCGTCGAGGCCCTGCAACGTGTACCCCTGGGTGTGGGCGGTGTTGATCATGATGCCCCACGACATGTCGATCGAGAGCAGGCCGAGGAACGAGAGCGTCGCCTCGGTGAAGATCGCCGCCGTCACACCGAACATCATGTAGAGGAAGCTGAGCGGCAGCACGTTGGGGATGATGTGGGCGGTGATGATCCGCCAGTCGGAGCCGCCGGCGACCCGGGCGGCGTCGATGAACGGCTTCACCTTCACCGACAGGGCCTGGCTCTTGAGGATGATCGCGGTGCCACCCAGACCCGTCAGCAGGCCGATGATGACCGCGAGGACGATGATGCCCAGGTCGAACAACGCCGATCCCACGATCAGCAGCGGTAGCAGCGGGATGAGGATGAACAGGTCGGCGACCCGCATGAGGAAGGTGTCGACACCGCCGCCGAAGTAGGCGGCGATGGTGCCCGACAGGGTCGCCAGCACGACCGAACTGATGGCGGCCACGAACCCGAGCAGGAAGGCGATCTGGGCGCCCTTCAGCAACTGGCTGAAGATGTCGGCCCCCCACGGGTCGGTGCCGAGCAGGTGGGGGAATTCGACGCCGGTGAGTGTGGGCGGGGCCGGGTTCCGCAGTGGGGCGGTGACCGTGCTCCCGATCTCGGGGACCACCGCCCCCGAGCCCAGCAGCTGGGCCTCGATCTGGCTGATCTCGGTCGTCGGGTCGGTCACCTCGGCAACGACGGTCTTCTCCACCACGACCGTGTCGGTGCCGCGGATGGGGTCGTAGACGTTGGTGCCGGCGACGATGGCGTCGGACCACACCGTCGCCATCAGGATCGGGTGGGCGATGGCCATGACGCCGAACATGGCGATGATGAACAGGCCGGCGATGCCCAGCTTGTTGTCCGAGAAGAGCGCCCAGTTCCGGCGGAACGACACCCAGGCCAGTCGCAGCCGGATGCGCCACAACGACTCCTCGAGCGGCGCCTCGATGATGGGGGCGTCCAGCTTCGGGCCGGGTGCCTGGGTCGTGGTCTCGTCGATCATGCGGTACTCCTAGCCCTGCACCCGGATGCGGGGGTCGAGGACGGCGTAGAGGATATCGGCAACGAGGTGGGCGAGGAGTGACAGGACGGCGATGAAGGAGAGCGCGCCCATCGCGAGGGGCACGTCCTCGAGGGTGATCGCTCGCAGCAGTTCGAGGCCGATGCCCGGCCACGAGAAGATGGACTCGGTGATGACCCCGCCGCCGATGACGGTGGCGAGGGCCAGTACCAGGGAGGTGACCACCGGGAGGAGCGCGTTGCGGGACGCATGGCGATCACGGATCGTCTTGTCGGGCACGCCCTTGGCCCGGGCAGTGAGGATGTAGTCCTCCTTGACCGTCTCGATCATCGACGTCCTGGTCAGCAGGGTCGTGGACGCATACGCCACGAGGGTGAGCGTCACCACCGGGATGACGCTGTGCCAGACGATGTCGAGCGCCCACTCCCCGCGGGGGTTGACGGCCCAGAAGGCGGCGAAGACGACGGCTATGCCCGCCGCCGCCCACCGGCTACGGGTGCGCCTCGTGTCCCAATCCTGCGTGTTGCGTCGGATGAGATACCAGGCCCCGAGGTAGGCCACGGCGGCGGCGACGGCCGAACCCATCATCAGCAGGAAGACCGAATCGGCGTCGTAGGGCGCGCTGAGCCACTTCTCGACGGTGATGAACTTTCCGAGCGGGAACCAGCCGAGCTGGACGCCGAAGAACCACAGCATCAGCAGGGCGAACCACGGATAGAAGACGGTCCAGAGGAAGATCGACGAGGTGAGGACGACTTTCTCCGTCATGGTGTCGCGACGCCAGGCGACGAGTTTGCCGCTCACGAAGCCGACGACGTAGGCGAGGATCGTGGCGAGCAGGAAGAGGTAGAGGGTGCGAGGCAGGGCGTCCCACAGGACGCTGGCGACGGGCTCGGGGTACTGGCTCCAGGAGACGCCGAGGTCGCCGGTGGTGACGTTCCACATGTACGACAGCACCTGCAGGTGCGGCGGCTGGTCGAGGCCGAGCCGCTCGATGAGCTCCTGCTTGGCCTCCGGGGGGATGTCGGGGTTGCCGACGAACTGGTTCTCGAGGCCGCCCGGCTGGGCGAGCAG
>JBFLKR010000286.1:0-3241 GCA_040883295.1 Acidimicrobiia bacterium | reverse complement strand
TGGGTTCCCAACCGCCCCGCGCGCGGGGCCCCCCCCCACCCGGGGGGGGCCGCCGCGTATGCTCGCGCCACGACCTGAGGAGCGTTGGGTGGCCGAGATCACCGACACGAAGGTGGGAGACCAACCCGGAGCCGGACCGGGGCGGCGTCCGCGTACGACGCTCGGGGCGTTGATACGATCGCTCGAGATCGATCCCCGGCTCTTCGGCATGCTGGTGGCCCTCGCCATCATCTGGGTCGGCTTCCACTTCATGTCCGGTGGCACGTTCCTCACCCCGAGGAACCTCTGGAACCTCTCGGTGCAGACGGCGTCGGTGGGCATCATGGCCACGGGCATGGTGCTCGTGATCGTGTCCCGCAACATCGACCTGTCGGTGGGCTCCATGCTCGCCGCGGTCGGCATGGCGATGGCGCTCCTCCAGGCCGAGATCCTGCCCCAATGGCTCGGGTTCGGCCACTGGTCGATCTGGATCATCACCCTCGCCTTCGGGATCCTGCTGGGGGCGATGATCGGCGGGTTCCAGGGGGCGATCATTGCCTATGCCAAGGTGCCGGCGTTCATCGTCACCCTCGGCGGCCTGCTGGTCTGGCGTGGGGTGGCCTGGGCGATGGCCAGCGGCCGAACCATCGCCCCGCTCGACGCCACGTTCCAGTTGCTCGGCGGTGGCGCCCGGGGCTCCATCGGCGGCGTCGCGACGTGGATCGTCGGCATCATCGCCTGCGTCGGGATCGTGGCATTGATCTTCGCCGGCCGCCGGCGGCGCATCAAGTACGGCTTCACCCTCCGCCCCACGTGGGCGGACATCACCATCGGTGTCGTGGGCTGTGGCATCGTGCTCGGGGCGGTGGCGGTCATCAACGCCTACCCGATGCCCGAGAACCTGGCCCGGCAGGTCTACGCCGAGCAGGGCCTCGAGTGGCCCGCCGGCGGCGCCGAGATCCCGCTCGGGCTCGCGAACCCGGTGCTCATCATGCTCGGGGCGGCGCTCGTCATGGCGTTCGTCGCCAACCGGACCAGCTTCGGCCGGTACGTCTTCGCCATCGGCGGCAACCCCGAGGCCGCCGAGCTCGGCGGCATCCGCACCCGGTGGACGATCGTCAAGGTCTTCATGGTCATGGGCGTGCTCGTGGCGATCGCCGCCGCCGTACAGACCGCCCGGCTCAACGCGGCGGTCAGCGGCCTCGGCCAACTCGCCGAGTTGTACGTCATCGCCGCCGCCGTGATCGGGGGCACCTCCCTGGCCGGCGGTGTCGGCACGGTGCCGGGCGCGGTCCTCGGCGCCCTGGTTGCCCAGTCGCTCCAGTCGGGCATGGTCCTCATGGGCGTCGATGCCCCACTCCAGGACATCGTGGTCGGCATCGTGCTGGTGCTGGCCGTCGCCCTCGACTCGATCTATCGCAGGAGGGTCGAATGACCACGACGACCGAACGCCGGACCCCGCTCGTGGAGATGCGGGACATGCGGGTGTCGTTCGGAGGCGTGCATGCCGTCGATGGCGTCACCATCGATCTCTTCCCCGGCGAGGTCGTGGCGCTCGTCGGCGGCAACGGCGCCGGCAAGACGACGCTCATCAAGACGCTCTCGGGGGCCCATCCCGGTGACTCCGGTGAGATCTTCATCAACGGCGAGAAGGTGAGGATCGACAACCCGCGTGACGCGCAGGAACTCGGTATCGAGACGACCTACCAGACGCTCGCCCTCGCCGACAACATCGACGCGCCATCGAACGTCTTCCTCGGCCGTGAGATCAAAACGCGGTGGCGGACACTCGATGACACCGCGATGGAGGACGCCACCCGGAAGCTGATGGGGCGGCTCAACCCCCGGTTCAAGAACTTCAAGGTGCCGGTGGCCTCGCTGTCCGGCGGCCAGCGCCAGTCGGTGGCCATCGCCCGGGCGGTCCACTTCGACGCCCGCATCCTCATCATGGACGAGCCGACCGCCGCCCTCGGCCCCGCCGAGACCGAGCAGGTGGAGGAACTCGTCCGCCAGCTGAAGACGGAGGACATCGGCATCTTCCTCATCAGCCACGACATCCACAGTGTCTTCGACCTCGCCGACCGGATCAGCGTCATGCTGCAGGGCAAGCTGGTGGGCACGGTGAACAAGGACGACGTCACGATGGACGAGGTCCTGGCCATGATCATCGCCGGCAAGCTGCCCGGCGACGTCACCGACGAGGACATCGAGAGCCTCCACCGCTGAGGGCGGGGACGGCGCGAAGGGATCCCCCCTCCCACTCCGCTCCGCTCCGTGGGGCCCATCCCCCCTTCCGGGGGGATCTCTCGAGACGGGTCAGCCTCGTCCTGTGCAGGCTTTCGCCCGGACCAGATCGGCTCCGCGTGACGGTCAAGGGATCCCCCCGCCAGGGGGGATGGGCCCCGCCGGCCGACGCAGGAGGCCGGTGGGAGGGGGGCGGTGCCAGAGAGCGGCGACGACCTGCGCCATGCGGCCTCTCGGACGCCTGTGGTCCACCCTCCGGGGGATCTCTTCGCTGCTTGCGTCGGCGTCAGCCCACGGTCTGCCAGATCGCCCGGTTGACCAGGTTCTCCAGTTGCTCCTGGCGGCCCGAGACGGGCTCGGGGTCGATGTCGCCGGCCACCACGGCCGCCTCGAGTTCGGCGAGCGTCGCCGCACCGGACATGATCCTGCTGCCCAGGTCGTCCGACCACCCCGCATAGCGGGCGTCGCGGAACGCCTCCAACCGCCCCTCCTCCAACAACCGGGCCGCCACCAGCAGGGAGAGAGCGAGGACGTCCATCCCGCCGACGTGGCCGTGGAACAGGTCGTCGCGGGCGAGGCTCTGGCGGCGGAGCTTGGCGTCGAAGTTGAAGCCGCCGCTGGTGAACCCGCCGCCCCGGAGGATCTCGTAGAGGGCGAGGCTCATCTCCTCCACCGAGTTCGGGAACTGGTCGGTGTCCCACCCGTTCTGGGGATCGCCCCGGTTGGCGTCGACGCTGCCGAAGATGCCGTTGTCGACCGAGTAGGCGACCTCGTGGTGGAACGAGTGGCCGGCCAGCGTGGCGTGGTTCACCTCGATGTTCACGAAGTACTCGCCGACGAGGTCGTAGCGTTCCAAGAACCCGTGCACCGTGGCGCAGTCGTAGTCGTACTGGTGCTTGGTCGGCTCCTGGGGCTTCGGCTCGATGAGCAGCATCCCCTCGAAACCGATCGAGTGCTTGTACTCGGCGACCAGGTGCAGGAATCGGGCGAACTGGTCCGCCTCCTGCTTCATGCGGGT
>JBFLKR010000285.1:0-4269 GCA_040883295.1 Acidimicrobiia bacterium | reverse complement strand
TCCCCCCGCCTCCGGCGGATGGGCGCACCCACGGAGCGAAGCGAAGTGGGAGGGGGAGCTACATCGCGTCCGAGAAGCCTCAGGGTCGAGGCCTTTCGCCGCTCTCTGGAACCGCCCCCCTCCCACCTCGTCGCTGACGCTCCTCGGCGGGGCCCATCCCCCCTGGCGGGGGGATTTCTTCGTTGCTGCCCTACCCCACCAGCACCACGTGCACTTCGCCGGGGCCGTGGACGCCCCGGACGAGCACGCCCTCGATGTCGGCGGTCCTCGAGGGGCCGGTGATGACCACCGTGTTGGCGGTGTCGGCACCCACGGTGTCGTCGAGCCAGGAGCGCAGCGACGGCAGCACCCGATCGGTGGGCACGACCGCCACGTGCACCGCGCCGATCACCGAGGCCAGTCGGGGCCGTCCGGGTCCGGTGGTGAGCACCAGGCTCCCGGTCTCGGCGAGCAGGGCTTCGGCGGAGGTGAGCCCGAGGTCGACCGGCGCCAGCGATCCAACCGTGGCGCCCTCCACGACGTGTTCGATGAGACCAGCGATCGCCAGGTAGGGCCCGATGCCGTGCACCGGCATCTCCTCGTCGTCCCACGCGCAGAACGCCCCGGCTCCGGCCGCCTCGGCGATGCCACGGACGGCCTCCCGCGCATCGTTGGCCGTGACGACGTCGTGGACCTGCACCCCCACACCGGCCGCACGCTCCCGCCATCGGTCCAGCAGGTCGCCCTCCAACTCCACCGGCAACGGCGCCTCGGCCTCGAACGGTGGGATCACGGCGCTGCCAGACGCACGTCGCACCCGGTCGAGGAATGCGTCACGTTCCATCGCGGTCCTCCCAGCGGTCGCGGAACGGACGTTTGGCGGGACGGGGCAGGTCGCGGTGGTCGGTCCAGCCCCGCCCGGGTCCCGGCAGCCGGGTGAGCCACCCGTCGTCGGTGGGCAGGAAGGCCGAACCGAAGCGAGCCAAGCCCTCCCACCGTCGCCAGCGCCGCTCGTCGTCGGCGATGCGGCCGAAGCGCCCGATGCCACGCGACAGCCAGCCGGGGGCAAGACCCGCCTCCACGCCGTGGGCGCGCACGGCTGCGAGCAGATGAGGGATGTCGATGCGGACCGGGCACACCTCCCGACAGGCCCCACACAGCGTGGAGGCATGGGCGAGGTCGCTCCACGGGTCGACGCCCCAGAGCCCGGCGCTCACGACGGAGCCGATCGGACCCGGGTAGACCGACCCGTACGCATGGCCGCCGATCTCCTGGTAGACGGGACAGACGTTGAGGCACGCGCCGCACCGGATGCAGGCCAGGATCTCGGCAAGGTCGCCGCCCAGCATCGCCGACCGCCCGTTGTCGACGACCACCACGTGCAGCTCCTCGGCCCCGTCCGGATCGTCGGGCCGCCGGGGCCCGTGCACGAGGTTGGTGTACACCGTCAGTTCCTGGGCGGTCGCCGACCGGGCGAGCACGTCGAGGACGACGCCCAGGTCCTCCATGGTCGGCACCAGCCGCTCCATGCCGAGCAGGACGACATGGACACGGGGCAGCGTCGTGGTGAGCCGCCCGTTGCCCTCGTTCTCGACCAGGGCGATCGTGCCGTTCTCGGCAACGGCCAGGTTGGCACCGGTGATGCCCACGTCGGCCGAGAGGAACCGTTGCCGCAGGTGGCGACGGGCGATGGCGTTGAGCGCCGTCGGCTCGTCCGTGTAGGCCTCCCCCAACTCGGTGGCGAAGACCCGGGCCACGTCCTCCCGGGTCTTGTGGAGGATGGGGGCGATGATGTGTGACGGCCGGTCGCCAGACAGCTGGACCACGAACTCACCGAGGTCGGTCTCGGTGACCTCGACACCCGCCGCCTCGAGGGCGGCGTTGAGCTCGATCTCCTCGGTGACCATCGACTTGCCCTTGACGACGCGCTTCCCGTCGACCGAGCGGACGACCCCGGTCACGATCGCGTTGGCCTCGGCGGCGTCGGACGCCCAGTGCACGACCGTTCCCCGGGCCTCGGCGGCTTCGGCGAACCGCTCCAGGTGCCCGGCGAGGTCGGCGAGCGTGGCGAGGCGAATGGCCCGGGCCCGGTCCCGGAGCGCGTCGAAGTCGGGGTGGCCCGCCGCCACGGCGTCGCGGGCACCTGCGACCCTCCGCACGTTGGCCGCCACCTTGGTCGGCCCCCCGGTCGCCATGGCGGCGTCGATCCGACCCAGGAAGGCGACCGGCTCGCTCACAACGACTCTGCCAGCAACTCGGCGAGGTGGGCGACCCGGATCTCGCTGCCGCGACGACGCAGCCCACCCTCGAGGTGCAGGAGGCACGACACGTCGCCGCCGCACAGCACCGCCGGACCGACGGCCTCGAGGGCGTCCAGTTTGCGGGCGAGCATGGCGCCGCTCACCTGGGGGAGCTCCACGGAGAAGAGGCCGCCGAACCCACAGCACACCTCCCGCTCGCCGCCCGCCAACTCGGCCCGTTCGCAGCCGGCGAGCAGGGCGGCGGGCTGGGCCGCGATGCCGAGGTTCCGCAGGCCGTGACACGACGGGTGGTAGGTGATCGGCCCGTCCACCTCGACGGTCAGCTCGGCGCCCCGGTCATCGACCAGGTACTGCGTGAGCTCCCGGCACCGAGCGGCGACCCGTCGGGCGGCCTCGGCATCGGGTCCGTCGGCGAGCAGTCGGGGGGCGTGGTGGACCAGGAAGTCCGTGCACGAGCCCGACGGGAGCACGATCGGTCCCTCGGTGGCGTCGAGCAGCCGAACCGTGCGGGCGGCGAGGTCGGCGGCCTCGGCGGTGAACCCGGCGTTGAAGGCCGGTTGGCCGCAGCAGGTCTGGGCGGGGGGGAACTCGACCTCGTCGCCCACGGCCTCCAGCACGGCGACGGTCGCCTCCCCCACCTCGGGGCGGAGGGCGTCGACGAGGCACGTGACGAAGAGTTGGACCGCCATGGCGGTCACCGTACCCGTCCGCGCCACCGCACAGCGGTCGAGTCAGTCCTCGGACGTCGGGGCGTCGTCGGGGGCGGCGGGGACCAACTCGTCGAGCGGCACGTCGCGGTCGGCGAGGCCGGCGGCCAGGGCGGCGGCGCCGTAGATGGCGAGCAGGTTGAGGTAGATGACGAGCAGCACCCCGATCGGGATGGCAAAGGCGCCGTAGCGGGGGTTGTCCACCGCCAGCCCGAGCACGAACGCCATGGGCAGCCGGACCACCTGCAGGGCGAACGCTCCGACGATCGTGGCCGGGAGCAACGCCCCTCGGGGGGGTCGAATCCCGCCGAGCCGACCGAGCAGCAGGTGCAGGACGAGGACGTCCGCGGCGAGCGTGAACGCGATACCCAGCGCTCCCAGCAGCCAGCGACCGGCCGACCCGGCGATCCCGACCTCGGCGAGAAGGCGGTTGCCGAGACCGAAGACCACCGAGCTGCCGGCGAAGGAGAACAGCACCAGGGGGCCGATGACGATGAGCCAGCCGAGCAGCCGCAACTTGGCGGGCACGAAACTCCTCGGGTCCGGTGGGGCGCCGTAGATGAGGTGGATCGAGGAGCTCACCGCCGCCATGGCCCCGCCGCCGGCGTAGAGCATGGTCAGGAGACCGACGATGCCGGCTGCCTGGCCGATCGCCCGCAGCTGGTCGGGGTCGATGCCCTCGTCGCCCAGCAGCCCCGGGAAGGCCTCGGAGATGGCCTCGGTGAGCAGGACGGCGAGGTCGTCGGCACCGACGAGGGTCACGACCCCGTACGCCAGCGCGAGCAACGAGAAGAGGGCCAGGAAGACGTAGTAGGTGGTGCCGGCAGCGAGCAGGGAGGCGCGGGCCTCGCCGAACCGGGTGAGCGCCCGGAAACCAACCCGCACCGCCGTCCCGGCGGTGTCGTCCCGGGCCTCGAGTCGCTCGACCAACCCGGGCGCCGTCTTCGGCGGCGGGTCGATCGACTCGCCGGGGATCGGCGGGAGGCCTGCACTCGTACTCATGCCGGCCCAGTCTGGCCGATCGGCGACGGGACGCGCCGTACGACTCAGAGCATCGGGAACGGTCGGGCTGCCTCGACCTGCAGCCCGAGCGAGAGCAGGGTCGACTCCTCCCCCAACCGACCGCCGAGCTGGACCCCGACCGGGAGGCCGTCGTCGCCGTGGCCCATGGGCAACGACAGGGCGGGGGCCCCGGCGACGTTCCACGCCGCGGGATAGGGGACGAAACGTGTCACGCGGTCGCGGTGCTCCTCGAATGGCAGGTCGCCGGCGAGGTGGCCGATCGGCGGGGCGGTCGTGGCGGTGACCGGGGTGAGGACGAC
>JBFLKR010000284.1:0-15782 GCA_040883295.1 Acidimicrobiia bacterium | reverse complement strand
GACCTCGCCTACCCCGACCTCCGAATCGCCATCGAGCTCGACGGCCGGCATTGGCACGACCGGCCGGACGCCTTCCAGACCGATCGCGAGCGCGATCGGATGGCTGCGCGGCATGGCTGGGTCGTGGTCCGCTTCACCTGGCTCGATCTCCAGCGAGACCCGGCCGGATTCATCCGCACGATCGTCGACCTGCTCGCAAGCCGAACTCCGGGCTGAGCGACGCGCCTGCGCGCCAGCGAACCCTGGGTTGCCGGAGCGGCGTGTCACCGAACCCTGGGTTCGCTCACTCAGATCGGGGGGCCGTCGGCCCCGGGGACCTCCTCCACCTCGGTGCGGCGGATCCCCAGCAGGAACAGCACCGCGTCGAGGTAGGGCACGTTCACGGCGGTGTCGGCGGCCTCGGCCACGACCGGCTTGGCGTTGAAGGCGATGCCGAGCCCCGCCGCCGCCAGCATCGCCAGGTCGTTGGCCCCGTCGCCGATCGCCACCGTCTGTTCGAGCGGGACACCGGCGTGGTCGGCGATGTGGGCGAGGAGGTCGGCCTTGCCGGCCGAGTCGACCACGTCGCCGACCACCCGCCCGCTGAGACGGCCGTCGACCACCTCCAGCACGTTGGCGTGGGCATGGTCGAGGTCGAGTTCCTCGCGCAACCGGTCGGTGAAGTAGGAGAACCCGCCCGAGACGATGGCCACGTCATAGCCGAGGCGGCGGACCGTCCGCACGAACGTGCGCGCCCCGGGCGTCAGCGTGATCCGCTGCCACACCGCCTCGAGTCGCTCGACCGGCAGGCCCTCCAGCAGGGCCACCCGGGCAGCCAGCGCCTCGGCGAAGTCGAGCTCGCCGGCCATCGCCGCCGCCGTGACCTTCGCCACCTGCTCACCCACCCCTGCCTCCTCGGCGAGCAGGTCGATGACCTCGTCGGTGATGAGTGTGGAGTCGACGTCCATGACCACGAGCCGCTTGGCCCGGCGCTCGAGGCGCTGGCGTTGGACCGCCACGTCGATGGGCCGGTCGATGGCAGCCGCCAGCACCGCCGTCCGCAGCGCCTCACCGTCGCCGCCCTCCACCTCGAACTCATAGGCCCGGACCGGGTACTGGGCGAGGTGGTGGATGCGGTCGATGTTGGCGCCGGCACCGGCGATCGCCTCGGTGACGGCCCCGAGGTCGCCGGCGGCGAGTCGGTGGCCGATGACCGACACGACGTGGCGGCCGGACCCGACCGCCGGCACGACGCCGTCGTCGAGCACCTCGAAGGCGACCTGGACCCCCTGCTGCCACCCGAGGTAGAGGAGGTCCTTGATGACGCCGGTGCCCTCGGGCGCCGAGAACTCGATCCCGAGGTGGAGGCGGCCACGGAGCACCACCTGCTCCATGTCCAACACCTCGGCGTCGGACGCCGCCAGGGCGGACAGCAGGCCCGCCGTGATCCCGGGACGGTCGGGGCCGGTCACGGTGGCGAGGATGGACGGCATGGCGACCGGAGGGTAGACCCGTCGTTGCTGCCCACATGGCGACGCGACATCGGCACCCGAGCCCCCCACGCCCTACCATGTGGACGCTTCCGTCCCCCAGTCCGAGGTGCCCCCGTGCCCGATCACCGCCTCCCGCGCACTGCCATCCCGCGTCGCTACGACGTCCGCATCGCCCCCGACCTCGACGCCTTCACCTTCGAGGGGAAGGTTCGGATCATCCTCGACGTCCCGACGGCCACGGACCGCCTCGTCCTGCACAGCGTCGGGCTCACCATCCACGAGGCGACCATCACCGACCCCGACGCCCGTCGTCGTACCGCCGTCGTCACCCACGACACCGACGCCGAACGCATCGCCCTGCGCTTCGACCGGCCGCTCGAGGCCGGTGCCCACACGCTCCGCATCCGCTTCGCCGGCACGCTGGACGACGACCTCCGGGGGTTCTACCGCTCGACCTTCACCGACGAGGCGGGTGTCGACCGGGTCATCGCCCTCACCCAGTTCGAGTCGACCGATGCGCGCCGTGCCTTCCCCTGCTGGGACGAGCCCGACCTCAAGGCCGTCTTCCGGTTGAAGCTCGACATCGACCCCACGCTCGTCGCCGTCTCCAACGGCCCCGAGCGGAAGCGCAAGCAGCTCGACGATGGCCGCGTCCGGATCACGTTCGGCGAGACGATCCCGATGTCGACCTACCTGGTCGCCTGGGTCGTTGGCCCACTCGAGGCCACCGCCCCGACCGACGTCGACGGCGTGCCCGTCCGGATCGTCCATCCGGTCGGCAAGGGCCACCTGACCGACTGGGCGGCGGAGCTCGCCGAGTGGTGCCTGCGCTGGCTCAGCGACTACTACGGCATCCCCTACCCCGGCGACAAGATCGACCACGTCGCCGTGCCCGACTTCGCGTTCGGGGCGATGGAGAACCTCGGGTGCATCACCTACCGGGAGACGGCGCTCCTCCTGGATCCGGCCACGAGCGGCCAGTACCAGCGCCGACGCATCGCCGACGTCGTCGCCCACGAGCTGGCCCACATGTGGTTCGGCGACCTCGTCACGATGCGGTGGTGGGACGGGATCTGGCTGAACGAGGCCTTCGCCTCCTTCATGGAGATGAAGGCGATCGACGCCAAGCATCCCGAGTGGGATCGGTGGCTCGCCTTCGCCGCCGACCGCGGGTCGGAGCGATTCGACGCCTTGGTGGTCGATGCCCTGGCCTCCACCCGACCGGTCGAGTTCGAGGTCGGGTCGCCCGAGGAGGCGGACGAGATGTTCGACGCCCTCACCTATGGCAAGGGCTCGGCGGTCCTGCGGATGCTGGAGCAGTACATCGGGGAGGAGGCCTTCCGGGCCGGGGTGGGCGACTACCTCCGCACCCATGCCTACGGCAACACGGTGACCGCCGACCTCTGGGCAGCGCTCGACCGCGCCTCGGGCCGGCCGGTCGGCGAGTTGATGGACACCTGGATCCTCCAGGGCGGCCATCCCCTCGTCGAGGTGCGCCGGGTCCCCGGTGGCATCCGGGTGTCCCAGCGACGATTCCTGCTCCTCGACGACGAGACCGACACCTCCCTGTGGCAGGTGCCGCTCCACGTGCGTCACGCCGTCGACGGCGAGGTGCGCACCGTGACCCACCTCCTCGACGGTCCCGAGGCCGACCTCGCCCTCGGCGACGTCGACTGGGTGCTGGTCAACGGCGGCGGGCACGGGTTCTTCCGCACCGCCTACGACGCCGAGCTCCGCGAGGCGCTGGGACCGGTGGTGGCCGACCTCACGCCTCTCGAGCGCTTCACGCTCCTCGACGACCTGGCCTGGCTCGCCGTCGCCGGCCGGCTGCCCCTGGCCGAGTGGCTGTCATTCGCCGAGTCGTTCACCGACGAGCCCGCCCAGCCGATCTGGCAGATGCTGATCGACCACCTCGGCGACGTCGACCAGGTCGTGCCCGCAGAGCACCGGGACCGATTCCGCGCACGGGTCTCGAGCCTCCTCGCCGACGTGGCCGACCGTCTCGGCCACGAGCCGAGCCCCGACGAGGACGAGCTCGACGCCCTGCTCCGGGGCCAGGTCCTGTCCGCCCTCGGGCACCTCGCCGACGACCCGACGACCATCGACTTCGCCCTCGGCCACCTCGACGAGGTGGTCGACGACTTCGGCTCACTGCAGGCCGACGTCGCCGCCGCGGTCCTCGGCCTGGGTGCCGCCCACGGCCCGGCCGGCACGGCCGACCGGCTCGTGGACGCCCACCGTCGGGCCCCGACCGCCCAGATCGCCCAACAGCTCCTGGCCGCCGCCGCCCGCACCCGCGACCCCGGGGCGGCAGCCTCGCTGGTCGACGCCTGCCTCGACGGGCCCGTTCGCAAGCAGGACTCGGCGTGGGTGATCGCCCGACTCCTCAAGAACCGACACGTTCGCCGATCGGCGTGGACCCGGGTCCGCGGCCGGTTCGACGATCTGCTGGCCGAGGTTCCCCCTACCAGCCTGCGGTACGTCGCCGACGGACTGTCCGCCGTCACGGAGGCCGACCTGGCGAGGGAGATCTCCGCGTTCCTCGCCGAGCGACCGCTGCCGCGAGCGACGAAGAAGGTGGCCCAGTCCCTCGAGCAGATGGAGGCCAACGTCGCCTTCGCCACCCGGGAGGCTCCCCGCATCGGCGACGCCCTCGGCTGAACCACGGCGCCCTCCCTAGGCTGACCGGCGCCATCGATCCCGGAGGGAACCCATGCCGCCTCGCCTAGCCGTCCAGATCCACCCCCAGCACGCCGCCTGGGACGACATCCGCCGGGCGGTCGCCGAGATCGAGGACGCCGGTTTCGACGCCGTCTACAACTGGGACCACTTCTACCCCCTCTACGGGGACCCGGATGGCCGGCACTTCGAGGCGTGGACGATGCTCGGAGCGTGGGCGGAGCAGACCGAGTCGATCGACATCGGCTGCCTGGTGACCTGCAACTCCTACCGCAATCCGGAGCTGCTCGCCGACATGGCCCGCACGGTCGACCACGCGTCGGGCGGTCGGCTCGTGTTCGGGATCGGTTCGGGGTGGTTCGAACGCGACTACACGGAGTACGGGTACGAGTTCGGCACGGCCGGGAGCCGCCTCGACGACCTGGCCGCGGCCATGCCCCGCGTCGAGGCGCGGTGGTCGAAGCTCAACCCACCCCCGACCCGGGACATCCCGGTGCTCATCGGGGGTGGCGGCGAGCAGAAGACCCTCCGCATCGTCGCCCGCCACGCCGACATCTGGCACTACTTCTACAACCCGGACAAGGCCGACACCTACCGGCACAAGGTGGAGGTCATGCACCAACGCTGCGCCGAGATCGACCGCGACCCCGCCGAGGTCATGATCTCGGCCGGTGTCGGGGCCGAGCACGTCGACCACGCCGACGCCCTCGCCGAGCTCGGCGTCGGGGAGATCACCTTCGGCCTCAACGGCCCCGACTACGACCTCGGGCCGCTACGCCCCTGGCTGTCGTGGGCGGGGAAGACCTGACAGCCGGTACCGAGCACCGCGTACCGAGACGCCACCCGGGAGACCCCGGGCCGGGCCCACCCCGTAGTCTCGTCCGGCCGTGACCTTCCCGATCCTGCTCGTCCTGGGCGGCCTCGTGCTGCTCAGCCTCTCCGCCGACCGGTTCGTGGTCTCGGCCACCCGGCTCGCCCGCCACTGGGGCATGTCGCCCCTCCTGGTCGGGGCGGTCGTGGTGGGGATGGGGACCTCGCTCCCCGAGCTGCTCGTCTCCATCAGTGGCGGGCTCGACTCGTTCGACCTCGGGATCGGCAACATCACCGGGTCGAACATCGCCAACCTGACACTGGTGCTCGGGGTGGCGGTCGTGATCTCCCCCCTCGCCGGCTCGCGGGAGGTGGCCCGCGAGGAGGGCCTGCTCACGCTCCTCGCGATGACGATCTTCTCGGCACTGCTGTGGGACGGGACGCTCACCCGCCTCGAGGGTGCCGTCCTGCTGGTGGCGATGGCCGGGGCCTTGACCCGACTGTTCCTCGTCGAGCGACGCAAGCAGCGTCAGCTCGCCGAGGCGGAGCTGTGGATCGGCGACGACGTGGCCGACCCGACGGCATCCGAGGAGCCCGACGAGGTCGAGGGCCGGGTGTGGACCGAGCTTGGTCTCGCGATCGTCACCCTCACGGCGATGCTCCTCGGGGCCAACTGGCTCACCGACGGCGCCCTCGGGATCGCCGAGGTGTTCGGCCTGTCGGCAGGGTTCGTGGGCAACAGCCTGGTGGCGATCGGCACGAGCCTCCCCGAGCTGGCGGCGGTCGTGGCGGCCGCCCGCCGTCGCGAGCACGACCTCATCCTCGGCAACCTGCTCGGATCGAACGTCTTCAACTCGTTGCTCGTGGCCGGCGCCCTCGGGGTCACCACCGGCGGGTCACTCGTCGACGCCTCCACGCTCCCGCTGACGATCGGCTTCATGATGGGGTCGATCATCCTCGCCGGCACGTTCGCCGCCCGGAACGTGATCTCGCGCCTCGAGGGCCTGGTGCTGCTGGCGTTCTACGGCAGCTTCCTCTGGTTCTCCTACTGACCCAGGTCCCGCTCACGGCGCTGCGCCTCCTTCGAGTCGGCCAGCACGAGCTCGAACAGGTCGACGACGTAGGCATCGGCCAGCCCCTGCAGCTTCGCCTCCTCGCGGACCACGTCGAGCAGCTCCTCCTCGCGAGCCGGGACGTACACGGGCATGCCCCGCTCGGCCTTGACACGGCCGATCCGGGACGTGAGGTGACGGCGACGGGCGAGCAGCCGGACGATGTCGCGGTCGATGAGGTCCACCTGGCCCCGGAGTCGGTTGATGCCGAGGGCGGCCATCAGCTCGTCGAACCGGTCGGGGTCGAGCTGGCCGACGTCGTTGGCGGTGGCGGTGTCCGGATCCTCGTGGACCTCCACGACCAACCCGTCCGCGCCCACGCCCTGGGCGGCGAGGGCGAGCGGACGCACCGACCCCCGGTCCGTGACCGCGTGGCTGGGGAAGACGACCACGGGCAGGTGGGACGTCTCCTTGATGGTCGGCACGGCGGCGATGTCGAGGGTGTCCGACTTCTCGAACGCCCGGATGCCCCGCTCGCACAAGACGACCTGGTCGTTGCCCTCGGCCAGGACGTACTCGGCGGCCCACAGCCACTCGTCGAACGTCGCCGACGGGCTCCGCTTGAGCATGACCGGGAGCCCGGTCTGGCCCACGGCGCGGAGCAGCTCGAAGTTCTGCATGTTCCCCGAGCCCACCTCGACCATGTCGACGTGCTCGGCGACCGCCTCGGCGTCGCGGGGCTCGGCGATCTGGGTGAGGGTGGGCAGCCCAACCGCCCGGCCCGCCTCGGCCAGCATTCGGACCCCGTCGAGCCCGAGACCCTGGAAGGCGTAGGGCCCCCCCACCATCGTGGCGACGGAGTTGCCCCGCAGCACGCGAGCACCGGCGTCGGCGACCACTCCGGCCAGGTGGTGGATCTGCTCCTCCGACTCGATGGTGCACGGTCCCGCCACGACCGGGAAGGGATCGGCCCCGAAGCGGACCCCACCCACCGAGACGACGGTGTCGGCGGTTCGTTCCTCGGTTCGGTGGGCCTTGCGGTTCATGACGGGCTCCTGTGGTCGGCGCCCCGGGCAGACAAAAGCCCGGAGCGGCTGCTCCGGGCGTCGGGTGCGGGGCTGGGGTGCCTACCGCGCCTGCGACGCCCGGCGGTGCCAGGCGAAGTAGGGCGCAAAGGCGTAGGTGACCAGCATGTTCGACGGCACGCTACCCCCGGGTCGACCGGAGGGTCAAGTGCTCGGGCGGGGCGGCGGACCCATGGGCGGCGGCGAGGAACGCGGTGATGTCGGGGACGTGGGGCAGGTACTCGTCGAGTCGGTCGTGGACGCCGCCTTCCACCAACAGCGCCCTGGTGCCGGGGGCGGCGGCCTCGGCCAGGCGGTCGAAGTCGGTGCGGGGGATGATCGGGTCGTCGGAACCGTGCACCAGCATGACCGGCCCGAGCGCATCGCCCACGGTGAAGATCGGGGAGACCTCCTCGAAGCGGGCGTCCATCGCCAACTCCATCCGGCGGAAGACTCCCCGACGCAACGGCTCGGGCAGGCGCTGCATGGCGGGTGCTTGGGACATGAGCTCCCGGGGGTCGGCGAAGGACCCGACCGCCACGGTGGCGACGACGTCGGGGCGGCGTGACGCGACCAACAGGGCGGCGCCGGCCCCAACCGAGTGGCCGATGGTGGAGCAGCTCGCGACCTCGGGCCGGCCGGCGGCGAAGTCGAGGAACGTCTCGAGGTCATCGGCGAATCGCGGCAGGCTCACCTGCTCGACGGTCTCGGAGAACCCGTGGCCCCGGGCATCGCCCACGACGACGCCGAAGCCGGCGTCCCGCAGCAGTGGGGCGATGGGGAGCATGAGCGATCCATTGGCCCCCCACCCGTGCAGCACCACGACGGTCGGGGCCGGGGGCCGCTCGGGGGGCGAGAACCAGGCATGCAGTGCAGTGCCCACGTTGCTCTCGAGCCAGATCTCCTCGGCCGGCAGTCCCAGCGCGTCGGGATCGTGGGGCATGTCCCGCGGGGCGGGGGCCAGTTTGCGGCGGAGGTACCGGTCGGCCTGGTAGGCGCCGATGGCCAGGACGGCCGGGACGGCGGCGGCGGCGACGGCTCGACGACGCATGTCGGCAGTCTACGAGTCCTCCGGGCCCTCACCGGTGCGAAACAGTACCTCGGCCCCGATCGGCCGGAACCCCGAGTTGTAGAACGCCCGCAGCGAGGCGGCGTTGCCGGCGGCGATCTGGGCGAACACCGGCTCGTTGCGTGGGAGCTGGTCGAGGGCGGCCTGCACGAGCCGGCGGCCGGTCGAGGCGCGCCGCTGGGACGCCGGTACCTCCACCGTCAGCTCCATGCGCCCCGCCAGCCCCCGACCGAGCACGAGAACGGAGCTGCCGACCGGGTCGCCGTAGAGCCGGACGTCGTCCCGCCACCGGAGGGCCCGTCGCACCCTCGGGTGGTCACCCAGGTCGTCGCGGGCAACGAGATAGTTCGAGCCGATCCCACGGCCCTTGGCGTACATGACGACGGCGAGGCTCCCGGCCTCGCCCCCGAGCTCCTCGCCCAGCCACGCCAGGAAGGCGGGCCGCATCGGCGCCCCGAGGTGGTGGGGGTCGAGACGGGATCGGATGGCGTCGGCGTCGACGTCGACGGCGATGACGTGGTGCTGGGTGAAGGCGACCACCGCCGAGGCCTTCCCAGGCGGCGCCCCCACCACCTCGACCCCGTCGTCGCGGGGCGGGTAGTTGTCACGCGCCAACCGTTCGTAGAGCTCGGTGAGCCGGTGCATGGCGCCAACGCTACGCCGGCCCCGCCGGCGCAGCGACCAGTACCTGAGTACCGAAGTACTGGTCGCCGCCTACGGCGGCGGCCCTACTCCCAGCGGATGTCGACCTTGCGACCGGACGTCGATCGCGGGGCTCGCTTCGCGTCCACTGCGTCCCGCAGGTCACCGATGACGTCGCCGACCGAGTCGATCGGGGGTGGGGCACCCTGTTCGATGCCGTCGAGGGCCCGCTCGAGGCCGTCGCGCATGGAGTTCGCCACCGCCCGGCCGGCCGCGACGCCGGCCACGACCGAGAGGACCACCAACGGCAGGCCGAGGAGGAACCACGCCCAGCCGATGGTGGCAGCAGCGATGCCGGCGGCGACGAGGGATCCGCCGACGCCGACGGCCGACACGATCGACGCCGTGGCCCGGGGGGCGGTCACCCGGGTGCCGAGCGAGACGGAGCTGCGCTCGCCGACCCCGCCGACGACCACCCGGACGTCGCCGAACTCCCGCAGCCGGCCCGAACCGGCCCGCAGTTTCAGCGCGGAGCGGAACGAGGCGATCAGGGACGGGTCCTTCTCCCAGACCTCGACCGGACCATCGGCGCGACGAAGCCGGAGACCCTCCTGGCGACCGAGCCAGTCGTGGGTCGAGGCGCGCACGTCGATGGGCGGGCCCACCACGGCCCGGCTGGCCTCGATGGCCGCGGGCACCCACCGACCCATGCGCAGGTCGAGCATCGGCGAGCCGGCCAACTCGGCCGCGACGGCGTCGTCGACCGCGTCGACGGGGATGTCGAGCTCGGCGGCGATCCGCCGTACGTCCTCGAGGGCGAGCGTCTCGTCGCCCAGCGGGCTCGACTCGCCGACGGCGCGGGCGATGATCCGTTCCACCTGTCGGCGGTCGAGGCGGATCTCGTCCTCTGCCATTGCCTCATTCCTCCGGGACGAGGACCAGCGTATCCACTGCGACGGCGTCGATGGCCGCCTCCGACCACCACATGCCGTGGTACTCGCCGACCGCCCACCGTTCGGCGAGGTCGAAGTAGTGGGGGTGGTAGGGATGGCCCGACTGGCCGGTGGTGTGCATCGCCACCGATCGGTCGAAGTCGGCGAGGTCGACGACCATCCGGAACGACGGCAGCCACACCACCTCGTACCCGGCCTCGACGTTCCAGCCGGTCGCGTTGACGATGCCGGCCCCACCCCCGGTCGCGATCCCTCGACGGTTGAAGATCGCCTCCACGGGCCCGATACCGGACGCGCCGAGCGTCTGCTCGGGGAACACCGCCTCGTGCAACTCGCCCCAGGACCAGTCGGCGGGGTCGTCGCCCTGGAGCCCCGACAACTCCTCCCAGGCGGCGGCGAGACCGGCGGCCACGATGTCGTCACGGATCTCGACGGCATCGGTGCCCACGTCGTCCCACCACTCGTCGCCGGGGTCGAGGTCGCGGAGCATCGTCCAGAACCGCGAGCCACCGGTGTAGCCACCGTCCTGGATGCCGTCGGAGAACGGGTCGAGCTCGTCGAAGAAGGTCCGCAGGAGCAGCTGCCGGTAGAACACGTTCCACAACGCGGCGCCGGCGCTGTCGATGCCCTGCTGGAAGGCGTCCGGCCCCTCGCCCCAGTCGGCGAGCACGGCCTGGGCCTCGGCGACGTCGCCCTCCCCCGGGACGGCGAGGACGGCCGGGAGGAACTCCTCGGCGAACCCGTTGTACCCGTCCATCTGGAGCGCGGTGAGGTCGTCTCGGGAGATGGGTCGGGGCAGCTCCCGGAGCACGTCGTAGATGCGAGCGCCCCGGTACCCGTAGGCGAAGTCGCGACCGAGCCACGGGCCCGCCCCGATCGGCACGATCGGCTGGTTGGCGGTGGCGATGATCCCGCTCGGCGGGTTGTAGGTCCAGAGCAGGTCCTCGAAGGGCACCCAGTCCACCCATTGGTAGGTGGTGACCCATCCGGGGACCGGCCAGCGGCCGTCGCCGGCAGCTCGGATCGGCACCTTGCCCGTGGCCGTGTAGCCGATGTTGCCGTCGACATCCGCGTAGACCACGTTCTGGGGGGCGAGGTCCCACTTGGCGGCCGCCTCCCGGAACTCGGGCCAGTCGTCGGCCTCGTTGATCGAGAGGATGGCGTCGACGAGCGTGCTCGGGGCCAACGCCGCCCAGGCGAGTGACACGACGTGCTCGTCGGCGGGGTCGCCGTCCATCCCGGGACCCTCGGCGTCGACCACGTCGACCGCCCCGAGCACGCCGGAGAGCACCGGGCCGTGGCGGGTGGACCGCACCTCGATCTCCACCGGGTCACCCCCTGCCACCTCGATGACCTCCGTACGGGTCCGGAAGGGGAAGTACTCCCCGTCCACCTCGTACTCGTCGGGGTTGGCGGGATTCACCCGTTCGAGGTAGAGGTCCATGGCGTCGGGGCCGATGTTGGTGACGCCCCAGGCGATGCGGTCGTTGTGGCCGACCACCACGCCGGGGACGCCGGCGAACGAGAACCCGGTGACCGAGCGGTCGCAGGGCTCGCAGTGGAGTGCGTTCTGGTACCAGATCGACGGGATCTGGATGCCGAGGTGGGGGTCGTTGGCGAGGTAGGCCGCCCCGGTGTCGGTGAGCTCGCCCGAGACGACCCAGTTGTTGGAGCCGATGCCCTCGAATGCTCCGCCGAGCAAGGCGTCGACCGACCCGAACCCGGCCGCCACCTCGGGCACCAGCTCGGCGAGGACGTCGAGCTCCGCCGGTGCGAAGGCGGCGATCTCGGCCCCGCCCGACGGCCCGCCCAGGATCGTGGGCTTGTCGTCGGGGAAGGGCGGGTAGAGCTCCTCGGCCCGCTCGACGCCGACCGCGTCGGCGGCGATGACCCGCTGGATCTCCTCGTCGATGTTCGACCGGAGCTCCCAGGCCATCATGCGGGCCCAGGCGATGGTGTGGATCGGTTCCCACGGCTCGGGCTCGTGGCCGTACAGCAGCCCCACCAGGAAGTGCCCGAGTGAGAGCTCCGACCCCGACCGTCCGTCCAGCCAGGCGTTGACGCCCTCGGCGTACCACTCGAGCACCTGCCGTCGCTCCTCCGGCAGGGCCGCCAGTTCCTCGACGGCGATGGCGTTGAAGCCGAGCGTCCGGAGGAACGCATCGGTCTCGACCTGGCTCGAGCCGAACATCTCCGAGACCCGGGACTGGCCAATGTGGCGCCAGACGTCCATCTGCCAGAACCGGTCCTGGGCGTGGACGTACCCCTGGGCGAGGTAGAGGTCGCGCTCGCTGGTGGCCGAGATGTGGGGGACGCCGGCGTCGTCCCGGGTGACGCGGACCTCGTCGTCGAGGCCCGTGATCGCGATGGTCCCATCCGTCTGGGGGAAGGGGTTGCGGACGGTGAGCCAGCCGAACACGACGGCGGAGACGACCACGGCCCCGAGGATCGCAGCCGACCAGACGAGGACTCGACGCATCCGGCACAGGCTACCGGCGCGAGACCGATCCCTACCATCCCGGGCCGTGTTCCGACGCCTCGGCCCCGCCAGCCTCCCGGCGATCGCGGTGCTCGCCGAGAGCGGCACCGCCTTCGGCCACGGAATCGGCGCGGCATCCGAGCCCCCGGTGCCCCTCGGCCCGGCCATCGCCGTGGCGACGGCGCTGCTCGTCGGCCTCGCCATGGCACTCGGGGCCCGGCGACGGGAGCCCCGGCTGGAGGCACCCGTCGCCGCCCGCCCGTTCGGCCCGGGCGGGCTCCTGGCCGTCGGCGAGCGGGTCGGCCGGACGCTCGGCGCCGTCGGGTTGGTCGTCGTCGCGGCGGGGACCGTCATCCGTGCCGGCGACGGCATCGGTCTCGCCCCGGTGCTGGTCTGGGTCGTGTGGTGGCTCGTGCTGCCGATGACATCCCTCGTGGCCGGCAACGTCCACCGCCTCGTGGGACCGTGGTGGTGGGTGGACCGGTTCGGCCGCCCGGCGCCCGTCCGGGACCTCGGGCTGTGGCCGGCCGTCGTGGCGCTCTGGGTCGTCGTGTGGGCCCAACTGGTCTGGCCGCTGGTCGAGCCGACGATGCCGATCGACACGGCCACGTTCCTCGGCATCGGCGCACTGGCCCTCACCGCCCACCTGGTGGTGGCGGCCCGCTTCGGGGTGCCGGTCGCCCTCGCCGACCCCGTGGCCGTCAACGTCCGGCTGTTCTCGGCGATCGCCCCCTTCGGTGCCGTCGACGGGCGACCGGCGCGCCGGCGGTGGCTCACGGCGGTCCCAGCCCTCCCCCGCTGGCCGGGCCTCGCCGCCTTCGGGGTGGTGGGGATCGGCACGGTGGCATACGACGGGCTGGCCTCGACCCGGTGGTGGCGTGACACCTTCCCCGACCTGTGGGACACCGGCTGGTTCGCCACCGTCGCCCTCGCCGCCGTCCCCGCCGCCCTCGGCCTGCTGTGGACGCTCACGGCCTGGGGCGCCGCCCGCGCCGGCGGACGCCGGGTCGCCGAGACCTCCACCCTGTTCGCCCACGTCCTCGTACCCGTGCTCGCCGCCTGGTTCGTCTCCCACCACCTCACGCTCGCCCTGTTCGAGGTCCAGCTCCTGGCCACCGCCATCGTCGATCCGTTCGCCCGGGCGGGCGGCGCCGACGCCACCGGCATCGTCGTGTGGCTCGGACCCACCACGGTCTGGTGGCTGCAGGTGGCTGCGGTGGTCGCCGGGCACGCCGCCGCCATCACCCTCGCCCACGACCGGGCGGCCACCCGGCTCGGCGCGTCGCGCGCACTGCCCGCCGAATACGCGATGCTGGTGTTCGTGCTGGTCCTGAATGCCCTCGCCCTCGTCGTGGTGCACGCCGCATGACCGTCGTCCTCGCCCACCAGGAGAGTTGGGGGGTGACCGTGCTCCTCGTGCTCTGGGCCGCCGCCCTCGGGTTCATGGCGCTGCGATGGGCGAACGAGCGCGCCAAGCAGCGTCTCGAGGCGGGCAGGGCGGAGGCCGCCCGGCGGGCCACAACCACCGACGTCGAGCGGTCGGTCACGGAAGAGGGCGAGTCCGGCTGAAGGCGCCGGCATCGGGCGTTATCCTCCCGCTCGATGTCCGATCTCCTCGCAGCCGCCAAGCAGAACCTGCCCGGGGTCCCCGACGAGCTCGTGATGCGGGCGGCCTCCGCCCGCGCCACCGCTGCGGGCACGTCCGTGGACGACGTCCTCGCCTCATGGGGCGGGGGCGGATCCCTCCCCTCGGGCGGCGGTGGCGTCCCGGCCGAAGCACCGGCGGGGCCGGTGGCCGAGGCTCCGGCGGCGACCGCCGAGGCCCCCGTACCCGCCGCCGTGGCCGCGCCTGCCCCCGCCGCGATGGCGGCTCCCGCCGCGGTCGCCACACGGGAGGTGGTCTACGTGCTCCCCGGCGAGGACGCCGAGCCCGTCGAGCCGCTGCCGCTCGGCCAGCGGGTCCGCACCGGGTTGCTGCTCGGCGCTGCACTCGGGACGGTCGCGGGCATCGCCGCCGCGATGGCGACCTTCGCCTGGACCGGTGGCCAGTCCGCCGTGATCGAGTCGGGACCGGCACTGCTGGTCGAGTCCACGGTGGAGATCGTCCTCATCCCCGGGCAGTTCAGCTTCACCATGGACCGGGCGATGGCGTTCCTCGGCGGCATCTTCGCCGTCGCCGGTTTCCTCATCGCCCGGGTCGCCGCCGCCCTGCCGGGTCGCTTCTATCCCGACCACGCCGTGGAGTACCGGGGCGGGGTCATCGGCGCGTTCGGGCTGCTGCTCGGGGCCGCCCTCGGCGCCGGCACCGGGGCCTTCATCACCGCCGGCGGGCAGGAGGTCCTCGGCCAGGAGGGTCTGGTGGCGATCCCGGCCATGCGTGCGTGGCTGTGGACGGTCGTGCTGGCGGTCGTCATGGGGGCGATCGTGGCCGTCGTCGCCCAGATCATCACCCTGCCCGCGGGCGTGGACACCGGTCCCGACGCCGAGGCGGAGGTGATGCGCCGGCGACTTGCCACCGGCTACGTGGTGCCGATCGTGATCCTCGGCACCCTGGCGACGATCATCGTCGGCATCGGCACCATCTTCCTGGCGTTCCCCGGCCAGGCCTGGATCATCGCCATCGTCGTCGCCGGGTCGATCCTGGCCTTCGGCTTCCTCGCCACCGCCCGACCGGACATGGAGATCACCCGCACCGACGTGGCGGTGGCCTTCACCGGGATCGCCATCGTCGTCATCTTCCTCGCCGCCGCCGCCTACGCCGTCGTCGGCACCCATGGGGGCGAGGAGGGCGAGGAGGAACCGGCCGTCGAAGCCGACGCCGAGGCCCTGGGGATCTGGTACTAGGTACGACGGTACGACGGTACGACGGTACGACGGCGGTCTACCGCCAGGACGTCCGTAGTACCCGGTACCGAAGTACCGTCGTTCGCCTAGTGCGGCGAATCCCCTGCGTCGTCGAGGGACACCGCCCACAGGACGTCGTCCTCTCGCGCCCAGTCGACCACGATCGGATCGCCCGAGCGCACGTGGGCCTGCAGGTGGGGCAGGGGGAAGGCGAAGTCACCGTCGGGGGCAGGCACGAAGGTCATGCGGTCCCCCAGCGCGGTGGTGATCGTGAACGAGTCCACGGAGGTCAGGTCGCCGTCGACGTCGACCACGACCCCGGTGGCGGTGCCGGAGGTCGCGGGCGGGGCACAGCCGGCAAGGGCGATCGCCACCAGCCCGAGGGCTGCGGCGCGCCTCACGACCGGAGTCCCGCCTCCAGCTCGTCCCACTCCCGTTGGTGGCGCCGCTCCTCCTCACGGTGCTGGGTGTACCAGCGGTGCCAGATGGAGGCGATGACGATCCAGATGAGCAGGCCACCACCGATCTTCATGATGAGCCCGGCGACGGTCTGGTCCTCGACCGCCGTCCATCCCTCGGGGCGGGGGAACGTCTCGTAGATCGGGTAGATGGCGGTCCGCCCGAACGTGAGGAAGGAGGCCGGGACGATCGGGGCGAACGAGGTCGCCATCAGGTAGAGCATCTGCATGGGGCGCGAGAGCACGGGCAGCACGTCGGG
>JBFLKR010000052.1:0-4009 GCA_040883295.1 Acidimicrobiia bacterium | reverse complement strand
GTCCTGGAGACCCCGCAACAGATCGAGGCTGCGAGCCACATCGTCTCCGACGGGGATGCCGATTGTTCCGGTCTCGGTGTCGGTCAGGAGCCCGTCGACTCCGCCGATGAGGTCCAGGGCTCGAGGGAGGTCGCCGTCACCGACGCGAACCTCGAGCACGTCGCGCTCCAGGCTCCGCTTCAGGCTCGCCGGCGTGCCGGAGGCGATCGCCGTCCCCCGGTCGATGATGAGGATCTCGTCCGCGAGTCGGTCGGCCTCGTCGAGGTACTGGGTCGTCAGGACGATGGCCGTGCCGCGGGAGGCGAGTTGCGCGATGGCCTCCCACAACTCGGAGCGACTGCGGGGGTCGAGGCCGGTGGTCGGCTCGTCGAGGAAGAGCGCCGGCGGGTCGGCAACCAGGGCGGCGACGACGTCGAGTCTCCGTCGTTGGCCTCCTGAGAACGTTCCTGCCACCCGATCGGCGAACTCGGTCATGTCGAACCGCTCGATCAGTTCCTCGACCCGCCACCGGCGTTCCCGTCGCGGGATCTTGTACAGCCGGCAGAACAGCTCGAGATTCTCACGTGCGGTCAGCTTCTCGTCGACCGCAGCAGACTGGCCGGCCAAGCCGATCAGCTGTCGGACCTGCTCGGGCTGGGTGGCAACGTCGTACCCACCGATCGAAGCCGATCCGCTCTCGACCGGCACGAGCGTGGCCAGCATGTTGACGGTGGTGGTCTTGCCCGCACCGTTCGGGCCCAACAACCCAACGATGCGGCCGGCGCCGACGGTGAAGCTCAGGTCCTTCACCGCTTCGACATCGCCGTAGGTCTTGCCGAGATCTCGGACAACGATCACGGACTCAGGACTTCTCTGGTTCGCGGCAGTTGGTGTGGACATAGTGTCCATTCTATCGGACATCATGTCTCAGCACAACCGCTCGACTTCGGCGAGGCATCCCGCGATCGGGTGCGTCCGCTCGGCCCAAACGAGAGAATCCCCGGTGGGAACCGGGGATTCCTGGAGTGGAGCTGAGGGGATTTGAACCCCTGACCCCTTGCATGCCATGCAAGTGCTCTGCCGAACTGAGCTACAGCCCCGTGGGGAGGGACATTGTAGCCGACCGGCCGGCTACGCCACCCCTTCGAGCTCGAGCCGGGGCGCATCGGCCCACAGCCGTTCGAGGTCGTAGAACGATCGCAGGTCGGGCTGGAAGAGGTGCACGACGATGGAGCCGAAGTCCAGGAGCACCCACTCCCCCTCCTCCTCCCCCTCGACCCGGAGCGGCCGCAGGTCGGCGGTGTCGCGGAGTCGCTCCCGCACCACGTCGGCGAGGGTGAGGACCTGGCGCCGGGACGTGCCCGTGGCGATGACGAAGATCTCGGTGATCTGGAGGAGCTCGCCGACGTCGAGGGCCACCACGTCGGATCCCTGCTTGTCCAGGATCGCCGTCACCGCCTCCTGCGCAAGCTCCACGCTGGCGGGGTCGGCGGTCGGGGTCGGGGTGGGGTGGTCGGACTGGCTGGTCACGAGAAGTCGTCGCCGACGATAACCGTCACGTCGACGATAAGGCTGGGCTGCCGTTGCTCGATGCGCACCTCGCCGAAGCCCAGCAACTCGGCGACCGACAGTGCCACCGTCTGGTTCTCGATGGTGTGGCCGACGATGCGGGTGACGTCGACGTCGGTGCTGTCGGCGTTGTCGGTGCGCACGACCCGGTAGCCGTCTCGCACGAGGGCGGCGGCTATCGGGCCGGTGATCCCCACCTCCCCGGTGCCGTTGAGGATCTCGACCCGGGGTCGCTCGCCGACGGCAAGGTCGAGCCACGGGATCCGGGCATCGACGAACGCCTCGGCATCGTCGACCTGCAAGCGGTAGCGCTCGGCACCGGTGCCGAGGGTGTCGACGGGTTCGACGGGTGCGGCGGTGACGGTGGCGGCTTCGTCGGCGGCGATCGCCTCGAGCACGGAGCGGGCCCCCACGGCGTCGCCCGCGGCTCCCTCGAGCAGGTCGAAGACGAGCGACTCGTCCGACGCCGCCCGTTCGAGCACCTCTCGCCAGACGAGGCCCTGGCGGACGAGCCAGGACAGCTGGTCGTCCGTGCCCTGTTGGGTGAGGATGCGTTCAACCGCGGCGGCGTCGCGCTCGGCGGCCCCGGCGCCGACGGCGACGACTTGGTCGTCGCCGTCGGCGACGATGAGCGGCTGGGGCAGGTTGATGGTGGCACCGGCAATCGGCCCGGCCAGCGCGGCCGCCTCCACGACCACCGTGGCGTCGACCCGGGCACCGAGCAGGTTGGTCAACGTGAGTGCCGGGAGGTCGGCATCGTCGACGCCGGCGGCGAAGGCCAGGTCCCATGAGCCGTAGCCGGGCACGATGGCGGACATCGACCCGGGGAAGAGCACCACGGTGTCGGCGGCATCGGGATGGGCGGCGGCGAGGGCGAACCCGATCGTCTCGCCCTCGTGGGCGAGCAACACCAGCACCGACTCTCCCTCCCCGGCGAGTGGAGCGGCCGCGGGCACGGCTTCGGGCTCCGGCTCCCGCTCGAGCCACCAGACCGATCCGACCACCGAGACCGTCACGAGGGCGACGGCACCGACGAGGGCCCAGGCGATCCGACGCCGACCACGGGCGCGGCGATCCCGGTCGGCGTCCCGACGCAGATCACGGGCCGACGGCGGACGCGGTGGGGGCTTGGCCTGTCCTCGGCGATGGCGGGGGCCGGCCTCGGTGGGGGCGTCGGTCAGGGTGTCGACGTCATCGGTCATAGAGCTGCCTCGAGATGGCGTAGGCCCGGACGGGATCGGGCACGAGATGTCGGGTGGACAGGCCGACGGCGAAGCGGCGGCGCAGGTCGGTCGCCGAGATGGCCAGCTCCGGCGTGTCGAGCCAGATGACGGTACGACCGAGCGCCGCCTCCACGTCCGCGTGGGTGGTGCCCGGTCGGGGGGCAACCGCGATCTCGACGTCGTCGAACGCCTCGGCCCGGTGCCAGCCGGGGATCCCGGCGGCGGCGTCGGCACCCACCACGAGCACCGCCGTCACGCCGTCGGCCTGCCAGGCCTCCAGCGTGTCGACCGTGTACGTGGGACCGTCGCGGCGAACCTCTGAGTCGTCGATGAGCATCCCATCCATTCCATCGACCGCCAGCGCGGTCATCTGGAGGCGATCGTCGGCGGGCGCCACGGTGGAACCCGCCTTCTGCCACGGATCACCGGCGGTGACCCAGGCCACGTCGGCGACGTCGAGTTGGTCGAGCGCGGCGTCGGCCATGACGAGGTGACCGAGGTGGGGAGGGTCGAAGGTGCCGCCGAAGAGGCCTCGTCGCATGTCGGCGAGCATAGGTCCGGGTCCGACCGAATCCCCGTCAAGGCAAGGGCACGAGCCGCACCGCCCCGGCCGGCCGGACCGCCGCACATCCGAGGAGTGGGAGTGGATCCACGTAGCGGCCGTCGATGCGGGCCGAGACGTGCACCGATGGACGTCCGTCGTGGACGCCCGAGCGGGCCAGGGGCTGGCCGGCCACCACCGGGGTGCCCGCCACGACCAGGCGCTCACCGACCGACGACACCGTGGTCTTGAGACCGCCACCGTGGTCGACCGTCACCGCAACGGAGCCCACCACCTCGCCCGAGAAGCTGACCACCCCCGGTCCGGCTGCCCGCACCGTGCTGGCCTCGGGCACCGCCAGATCGACCCCCCAATGCCCGCCATACCGTCCCACCGGGGTGAACCCGGCCAACACTGCCCCTTCCACCGGCCACTCGAGCCCGACACAGTCCGCCGCGGAGATGGGCGAGGGGACGGACACCAGCACGGCGAGGACCAACACGAACCCAATGCGCATGCGACCCTCCCGACCCCCCATCGGCCGTGCAGGGCCACGGTACGGCGATCAGACCGGGGCTGGAAGGGGTACGACGGTACGACGGGACGACGGTACGACGGTACGACGGTACGACGGTACGACGAGGATCTACCGCTTCCGTCCGTAGTACCAAGTACCGAAGTACCGAAGTACCGGCGC
>JBFLKR010000283.1:0-3488 GCA_040883295.1 Acidimicrobiia bacterium | reverse complement strand
GAGCGTCCGGAACCAGCCGTTGTCGATGAGGATCCGCTTCCCGAACGGCGGGTAGTCGGGCAGGCACTTGGCGACGAGGTCGGGCCGCCCGTCGAGCTCGGCGAGGAGGTGGTCGGTCATCTCCCGGCGGTGGCGGTCGTTGGTGCGGTTGAGCGACCGCTCGGGGTGGGGCCAGTCGGGGTCCTTGCGCAGGAAGCGCAGCAGGCCGTCGCCGTACCGCCAGGCCTGGGCGAAGCGGTACCACCGGTCGTAGTAGGGCACCGCCTCGAAGAGCCGGTGGGCGTCGGGATCGACGGCGGCGTCGTACAGGGGCACGTGGCGGGCCCACTGAGCGGTGCGCTGGAAGACGGTCAGGTGGTCGACGATCGGGGCGATCTCGGGGACCACCTGCATCGCCGAGGCGCCGGTGCCGACGACCGCCACCCGTCGGCCGGTGACGTCGACGTCGTCGGGCCAGCGGGCGGTGTGGAAGCTGCGGCCGGCGAACTCGTCCAAGCCGGGCAAGGCCACCTCGTTGGGCGACCCGAAGTGGCCGGCGGCGGCGACGAGGACCGCCGCCGAGGTCGTCGTGTCGCCGTCGGGGCCCCGCAGGGCGACCTGCCATCGGGCCGAGGCCTCGTCCCAACGGGCTTCGGTGACCTCGGTCCCGAGCGTGACGAGGTCCGCGACGCCGAGGCGGTCGGCGCAGTCCGCGAGGTACACCTCGATCTCCTCCCGGGGCGAGAAGTAGTGGCGCCAGTGGGGGTTCGGCGCGAAGGAGTACGAGTAGAAGTGATTGGGGGTGTCCACCCCGCAGCCCGGGTAGCGGTTGTCGCGCCAGGTGCCACCCACCGAGTCACGGCGCTCCACCACCCGGACCGGGATGCCGAGGCGGTCGAGCTTGGCGGCCAGGCAGAGGCCCGAAACCCCGGCACCGATGACCAGGACGTCGAGGTCGAGGTCGGGCGGCGGCCCGTCCGTCCAGTGGACGTCGCCGTCGGCGAAGCCGAGGTCGGTGCGCATCATCGGCACGTACTCGGGAGGCACCTCCTCGCCGAGGCACCAGCTCATCATCCGCCCGAACAGTTCGGGGTCGGGGTCGGTGACCACGGGCTCGGCGCCGGCCTTGAGCAGGTCGCGGGCCACCGAGCGGATCTCGGTGGCGACCGCCGGGGGGAACCCGGCCTCGGGGTCGGCGACGAGGCGGACGTCCCGGGCGGGCCGGTAGGGGTCGGCCAGCCACCGCTCGTCCCCGGTGAGGTGGAAGACCGACATGAGCAGCACCCGGACGTCGGCGGCGGCGAGGGCGGCATCCCAATCGGCCATGGGGGCGGAGGCTAGGCCGGGACCGTCGGGCGCCCGTTCCCCGGGTCAGGGGACGATGTCAAGCTCGATGCCGTCGGGCCGCTTCGCGCACGGCTGGGTCCGGATCGTCCTCGGCGGCCCCGAACACCCGCTCGATGGTCGCTACGTCGATCACGTCGCGGGCGTGGAGCGATTGGGCGACGTCGAGTCCGATCACCCGGACCCGAGGCATCGACTGGTTCCGTGTCACCGAGCTCACCGTGCAGTGCGCCAACGACCAAGGCATTGCGGCACGCCTGATCCCGCCGGGCGACGGTATCTCCCTGTCCGACGTTCCCACAGGCCAGCACCTCAATGCCCGGTCGGTGTTGAACGCCTGTCGTGCAGGTCTGCAGCTGCCACCACCGGAACCGCCGACGCGCGAGACCATCGAAGCCGAGTACGCCCACCAGCTCGAGGTCGCCGAGTGCCTGCGGGGTGAGGGCTACGCGATCCCAGAAGCCTCCAGCCTCGACGCATTCATCGAGGGCTACGCGACCGGAGAGATCTGGCTGCCGTACAACTACGTCCAGACCGTGTCGCCGACGGAGTGGGAACGCCTCCAGGTCGCCTGCCCCCAGTCCCGACGACCAGGTGGCTGACGGGGTCCGGGTCCTTTCGCCGACCGGATCCCACGACCAGTCCCTCCCCGAATCGCGGGCCCGGGGCGGGGCAGGGCACCACTTACGGCCCACGCTTCGCCTCTCGAACCCCGCCACCAACCCTGGGTTGTGGAAGGGGTCTTCAACCCTTGACCCCCGCGCGACCCGTCCGGTACACTCAGCGGGACAACGCAGTCGCAGGCCGTCACGCCCCTCGAGGGGCGCTGATGGCTCCTTTGTGCTTGTCGTCCTTCCCTGTTAACGTGGCGTCTCCACGTGTCCGGTGCCCACCCCTTGACGCCCTAGGAGGACCCCTTTGGTTGCGCGCGTCGCCGAACGTCTGTCGTTCGCCAAGATCCCCGAAGTCCTTCCGCTCCCCGACCTGCTGGCGGTCCAGCACGAGTCCTTCGAGTGGTTCCTCAGCGAGGGTCTCCCCGAGATCTTCGCCGAGATCTCCCCCATCGAGAGCTTCAACGGCTCCCTCGCCCTCGAGCTCGTCGACCACAAGTTCGGCGATCCCCAGCTCGACCTCGAGGAGTGCCGCGAGCGGGACGCCAACTACGCCCGCCCGCTGTTCGTGACCGCCCGGTTCATCAACAAGGACACCGGTGAGATCAAGGAGCAGCAGGTCTTCCTCGGCGACTTCCCGATCATGACCGAGAAGGGCGCCTTCATCATCAACGGCACCGAGCGGGTCATCGTGTCCCAGCTCGTGCGGTCCCCCGGCGTCTACTTCGACGAGACCCGCGACAAGACCTCCGACCGGTTCGTCTACTCGGCGAAGCTCATCCCGGGCCGGGGCGCCTGGCTCGAGTTCGACACCGACAAGCGCGACACGCTCGGTGTGCGCGTCGACCGCAAGCGTCGCCAGTACGTCACCGCCTTCCTCCGGGCGCTCGGCATCGCCGAGACCGACGAGGAGATCCTCGAGCTGTTCGGCGACTCCGAGGCGATCCGCAACACGATCGAGCGCGACCCGATCAAGGACCCCGACGAGGCCCTGTTGGACCTCTACCGCAAGCTGCGGCCCGGCGAGCCCACCACCGTCGAATCGGCGCGGGGCATGATCAACACGCTGTTCCGCAACCCCAAGCGCTACGACCTCACCCGGGTCGGCCGCTACAAGCTCGACCAGAAGTTCGGCATCTCCGACGAGCCGAGCGACTACGACCGCGAGGTCGACGGCCTGCTGTCCGACGAGGACATCGTCGACACGCTCCGCTACCTCGACGGGCTGTGGGCCGAGGTCCGCTCGATCGAGCTGTCCCGGGGCGAGGTGCCGGTGCGCACCGACGACATCGACCACTTCGGCAACCGCCGGGTGCGAACCGTCGGCGAGCTCATCCAGAACCAGGTCCGGGTGGGCCTCACCCGCCTCGAGCGGGTCGTGCGCGAGCGGATGTCCACCCAGGACGCCGAGGCGATCACTCCCCAGTCGCTCATCAACATCCGACCCGTGGTGGCCTCCATCAAGGAGTTCTTCGGGACGTCGCAGCTGAGCCAGTTCATGGACCAGCCCAACCCCCTCGCCGCCCTCACCCACCGCCGGCGCCTCTCGGCGCT
>JBFLKR010000051.1:0-8162 GCA_040883295.1 Acidimicrobiia bacterium | reverse complement strand
GTCCAGCCTCGCGACCAGGCGTCCGCGTGGCACGTCCACCGAGAGCGCTGAGGCCCGCGGCCGCGACAGCGAAGCCGGGGCTTCTCCACCGGGTCCTTGTGCCCCACGCCCACACGAAGCAAGGACGCCGGGGCTTCTCCACCGGGTCCTTGTGCCCCACGCCCACACGAAGGAAGGACGCCCGTTCGGGCGTCCTTCCTTCGTACCGGGAGCGGGACTCGAACCCGCACGTCCTTGCGGACACCGGATTTTGAGTCCGGCGCGTCTGCCAATTCCGCCATCCCGGCGTGCGGCCCCGATGCTATCGGCAGGGGCGGGGTGCGCTACTCGACGGGTTGGTAGATCGGGTACTCCCAATAGTCCGACCACCTCGAGAACCAAGGTCGCGGGTCGGTGCGCCACGATCGCCACGCCGGGCGGTACTCCGACCATCCGCGGATGACGTAGAGCATCGCACCCAGCCCGGTGGCAAGTGCCAACCAGGGTTCGTCGCCGAGCCAGAACCACCCGGGCAGCAGGACCAGCCAGAGTTCCGAGCCCACGTATGGGCTCCCGACGATCGCCGCCACGACGATGGCCACGGCGATGACCACCACGAGACCGAGCGGGTCGGCGACGAGCGCAACGCCGATCATGGTCGCCATCCCGTACCCGCCCTCCCGCAGGTGACCGAGTGGGAAGACGTGGCCGAGCACGACACCGATGGCGACCAGACCCACCACGGCCGGATCGTCCGTCGCCACGCGGGCCACCAGGACCGGCACGAACCCCTTGGCGATGTCGATGAGGGCGGCGATCCCCCCGGCTCGGCTGCCCGCTCGGGCACCGAGCATCGACGAACTCACCCCAGTGGTCAGCGCCTCGTTCCCGCGATCGTCGAAGATCACCCGCGTCGGGGTCAGGGGCACCCCCGGGATGACCCGGGCCGCCACGACCCGGGCCCCCGAGATCGAGCCGATCAGCCAGCCGCCGACGAGGGCGACGATCCCCCAGACGTCCACGGCCGACACCCTACGGCGAAGCGTGGGCCCGAGCGCGTCGCAACGCTGGTCCCCGGCCCGGAGAACGGCGAGTCACCGCGGTCTCGAACCCTGGGTTCGCTACAGCGCGGGGGCGATCTCGTCGGTGTAGGTGCGCAGGGACTCGGCGGCCGCCTGGGGGGTCGGGGCCTCCAGCACCCGCCGCACGATCGCCGAGCCGATGATGACGCCATCGGCGGTGCCCCGCAGTGCCGACACCTGTTGGGGGCGGGAGATCCCCACCCCCATGACCAGCGGCACGTCGGTACGGGCCCGCACCCGCCCGGCCAGGGCCACCCCGCGAATGGTCTCGTCGTCCCGCTCCCCCGTCACGCCCATGTCGTTGACGCCGTAGATGAAGACGGGCTCCGCGGCGGCGATCCGATCGAGCCGCTCGTCGTCGGTGGTCGGGGCGGCGAACAGCACCATGCCGATCCCCGCCCCCTCGACCTCGGCCTTCAGCGGCAGGGCCTCCTCGAGCGGGATGTCGGCCATGATCAGCCCGTCGGCCCCGGCGGCGGCGATCTCCGCCGCGAACCGCTCGGCGCCCCGGCTGTGGACGACGTTCACGTAGGTCATCACCACCACCGGCTTGCCCGTCCGCTCCCGAACCGCCGCCACGATCTCGAGGCCGCGGTCGAACGTGGTCCCCGCCGCCAACGCCCGGCGACCGGCCTCCTGGATGACCGGGCCGTCCATCAGCGGGTCGGAGTACGGGATCCCCACCTCGAAACCGTCGGCGGCGTCCATCGCCTCGAACAGTGACACCGACGAGGCGGGGTCGGGCAGCCCGGCCGTCAGGTAGGGCAGGAACGCCAGCCGACCAGCGGCCCGGGTGGCGTCGAACAGTCCGGTCAGGCGCTCGGCGCCGGTGATCACGCCAGCCCCATCTCGGCCAGCTGGGCCACGTCCTTGTCGCCCCGTCCGGACAGGTTCACCAGCACCGTGCGCCCGGCGAGTGCCTCTCGGTCGCGGACGATCCAGGCGATGGCGTGGGCCGTCTCGATGGCCGGGATGATGCCCTCGGTTCGGCTGAGCAGGCCGACGGCCGCCAGCGCCTCGTCGTCGGTGACCGACTCGTAGCGGGCCCGGCCGAGCGCCGCCAGGTAGGCGTGTTCGGGGCCGACGCCCGGATAGTCGAGTCCGGCCGACACCGAGTGGGCCTCGACGACCTGGCCGTCGGGGTCCTGGAGCATGTAGGTGAGCGACCCATGGAGGATCCCCGGCGACCCGGCACCGATCGAGGCGCCGTGCTCCCCCGTCTCGATGCCCCTGCCGGCAGCCTCGACGCCCACCAACTCGACGTCGGTGGCGGCGAACGGGTGGAAGATGCCGATGGCATTGGAGCCGCCGCCCACGCAGGCGACCACCACGTCGGGCAGGTCGCCGGCGAGCTGGGCGAGCGCCTCGCGGCCGATCACCGTCTGGAACTCCCGCACGATCCAAGGGAACGGGTGGGGGCCCACCACCGAGCCGATGATGTAGTGGGAGTCCTCGACCGTGGCGACCCAGTCCCGGAAGGCGGCCGAGACGGCGTCCTTGAGCGTGGCCGCGCCGGTCTCCACCCCGACGACCTCGGCGCCGAGCAGCCGCATCCGATAGACGTTGAGGGCCTGGCGCTCCATGTCCTTGCGGCCCATGTACACCACGCAGTCGAGGCCGAGGTGGGCCGCGGCGGTGGCGGTCGCCACCCCGTGCTGGCCGGCGCCGGTCTCGGCGATGAGCCGGGGCTTGCCCATCCGCCGGGCGAGCAGGCCCTGGCCGAGGGCGTTGTTGATCTTGTGGGCCCCGGTGTGGGCGAGGTCCTCGCGCTTGAGGAGGATGTGGACGCCGAGTTCCTCGGACAGGCGCTCGGCGGCATGGAGCGGGGTGGGACGACCGACGTAGTCGCGCAGCAGCCGGTGGAAACCGTCCACGAACTCGGGATCGGACCAGGCCTCGGTGAAGGCCGCCTCGAGCTCGGCGAGAGCGGGCATCAGCGTCTCGGGGGCGTAGATGCCCCCGAACTCGCCGAACCGTCCCTCGGCGTCGGGTCTGGTCATCGTCATGTGACGTCCTCCGTCTGCGTGGCGGCGGCCACGAAGGCCCGAATCTTGGCAGGGTCCTTGCGTCCCGGGCGCGCCTCGAGGCCCGAGGAGGCATCGACGCCCCACGGACGGACGACCGCGATCGCCCGGGCGACCGTGTCGGGCCCCAGCCCACCGGCGAGGACGAACTCGGCGCCGTCGGCGTCGATGAGGGCCCAGTCGAACGATCGGCCGGTGCCCCCGTGCTGCACCGATGGCGTGTCCAGCAAGGGTCGGAACCCCGCCCCCACCGACCCCGGCCGAACGCGCTCGGTGACCGGTACCGGCAGCAGCACCTGTGCCCCACAGAGGGTCGCCACCGTGGCCGCGGCGACGGCGTGGGCGCCGTGGGGCTGGAGGCCCGTGGCACCGGTCCGTCGGAGGAGTGGCTCCACCTCGTCGGGGTGGAGGTCCACGGTCACGAGGTAGGTCGCCACCGGGACGTCGACCACCAGTCGGGCCACGACGTCGGCGGCCACGTACCGGGGTGAGGGGGCCAGCACGAAGCCGACGGCGTCGGCTCCGGCGTCGATGGCCACCGCCACCTCCGCTTCGGTGCGGAGCCCGCAGACCTTCACCCAGGTCATCCGATCAGTTCCGCGATGAGGGTGGCGGGATCGTCGGCCCGAACGAGGGCCTCCCCCACCAGCACGGCGTCGTAGCCGGCCTCGGCCATCCGTCGGGCGTCGGCGGCGGTCCAGATCCCCGACTCGGCCACCGCCACCGGCGCTTCCCGGGCGACCTCGGCCACGGCCTCGGCGGTGGCGAGATCCACCTCGAACGTCGTCAGGTCCCGGTTGTTGACGCCCACGATGGCGGCGCCGGCGTCGAGGGCCCGGCGGGCCTCCTCGGTGTCGTGGGCCTCCACGAGGGCGTCGAGGCCGGCGGCGGCCGCCTCGGCCACGAGTTCGGTGAGGGCGGCCTGGTCGAGGGCGGCCACGATGAGCAGCACCGCCGAGGCGCCCATCGCCCGGGTCTCCCAGATCTGGGCCCGGTCGACCGTGAAGTCCTTGCGGAGCAGCGGCAACGAGACCGCCCTCGCCACGGCCCGGAGGTCGTCGGCCGAGCCGGCGAAGTGGTCCGGCTCGGTGAGCACCGAGATGGCGGCGGCGCCCCCGGCCCCGTAGGCCGCAGCACGGGCGGCCGGGTCGAGGTCGGCGGCGAGCTCACCCCGTGACGGCGACCGGCGCTTGACCTCGGCGATGACCGAGAGCCCGGGCCCGGCGAGCGCGTCCCGGAGCGATGGCACGGTCGGCGCCGGCGCACCCAGCAGTGCCGCCAGGTCGAGCGCCGCGGCCCGCTCGGCGGCGGCGGCGAGGATCGGGGCGAGTCGGTCGGTCACGGGCGCCGCAGGGTACCGGCGGCTCAGATGAGCGGCAGGGGCGCGACGACGGCCGGCGCCGAACCGCCCTCCCAGACCACCTCGACGGCGGCGCCGTCCTCGGCCTCCCGACGGACGACGGCCAAGCCAACCGGGGCTCGCAGGTCGAGCGACTCGGCGACGGTGGTGACGGTGCCCACCTCCCGATCGCCGAGGCGGACGGCCGAACCGGTCGGGGGCACCACGTTCGTGGTGAGGCGGATCCCGACGAGGCGCTGGTTCACGCGGCCCCGGGAGTCGATGCGGGCGACGAGCTCCTGGCCGAGGTAGCAGCCCTTGTCGAAGTCCACGGCCACCGGCACGAGCCCGGTCTCCTGGGGAATGGTGCCCTCGTCGACGTCCACGTCCATGACCGGCTCCCCGAGTTCCACCCGCAACGCGGTCGCCGCCAGCGACCCGGCCGGGGTCGCCGCCGACAGGTCGGCGTCACCGAGGACCAAGCGACGGGGGCGCCCGGCCATCGACACGTCGCCGACGAGGACGTCGTCGAATGTCACCCACCCCCCAGCGGGGACCTCGTGGCCGAGCACCTCGTCGGCGCCGGGGCCCACGAGCAACCGGACCGGGCGGTCGTCGTCGGTGATCTCGGCCTTCACCCGGATCCGATATCCGGCGAGGTCGTCCCCGAGCACGTCACGGCGGTCTGCGTCGGTGACGAGCACCACCGCCTCCTCGTCGACGCACGCCCAGGCGATCGCCCGTAGCTTGCCGCGGGGGCCCAGCAGGAAGGTGCGCACGGTCCGTCCCGGCACGAGCGACTGGCTGAGGAGACCGTCGAGGAACGAGACGGCGTCGGGGCCGCGCACCGCAACGGCGGCCCAGCCGGGGTCGACCAGACCGGTCCCCTCGCGGAGGGCGAGGTACTCGGCGGTGGGATCCCCGTGGTGTTCAGGCATCGGTGGCAGCCTCCACGGCGGCCAGCGCGGCGGCCGCCTTCGTCATCGACTCCTCGTATTCATAGTCGGGGTCGGAGTCGTACACGATCCCCGCCCCGGCCTGCACCCAGGCGGTGTCGTCGGCCAGGACGACGGTCCGCAGACAGATGGCGGTGTCCACGTTGCCGGAGAAGTCGAGGTAGCCGACCGCCCCGGCGTAGGGGCCCCGGGCCACCGGCTCGAGGTCGTCGATGATCTCCATGGCCCGCACCTTCGGTGCCCCGGACACCGTGCCGTGGGGGAACGTCGCCCGCAGGACGTCCACGCCGCCGACCCCTTCGCGCAGCTCCCCCTCGACCCCCGACACGATGTGGAGGACGTGGCTGTACCACTCGATGACCATGAGGTCCTCGACCGTCACGGTGCCGTAGCGGCACACCCGACCGAGGTCGTTGCGGGCGAGATCGACGAGCATCACGTGCTCGGCCCGCTCCTTCGGATCGGCCAACAGCTCCTCGGCCCGGGCGGCATCCTCCTCCGGGGTGGCGCCGCGGGGCCGGGTCCCGGCGATGGGCCGGGACGAGACCCGACCATCGCGGACCCGGGTCATCATCTCGGGCGAGGACCCGACCACCGTGACCGCCGGGTCGCGTACGAAGAAGAGATAGGGCGAGGGATTGATCGCACGAAGCGCCCGGTAAAGGGCGAAGTCGTCACCGGCGAAGGGGACCGCCAACCGCTGGCTGAGCACCACCTGGAAGGCGTCACCCTGCCTGACGTGGTCGCGGGCGACCTCGACGGCTGCACAGAACTCCTCCCGGGTCATCGACGAGGCCGGGGGCGGCCCGGTCCAAGCCGTGGCGGGCGGGGGCACGGGCCGATACGGGTGGGCGGCGCCGAGCCGCTCGGCGTCGCGCTCGAGGCGGGCCACCGCCGCCCGGTGGTCCCGGGCGGGGTCGTCGCCGACCACGACGTTGCGGATGAGGACGATCTCCTGGCGCAGGTTGTCGACCGCCGCCAGCGACCCGACGAGGTGCCAGAGCATCTCGGGGAGGCCGCGGTCGTCGGGCGGCCGGTTCGGCAGCGACTCGACGTAGCGAACCGCGTCGTAGGCGAGGTAGCCGACCAGTCCGGCGTGGAGCGGGGGCAGGTCGGCGAGGTCGGGCACCCGGTACCGACTCGTGAGGGCGTCGAGCACCTCCAGGGGATCACCCTCGGGCAGGTCGACGGCCACCGGGCCGGTCGCCCGGGACACACCGTCGTGGGCGGTGATCGTGGCCAGGGGATCCCAGCCGACGAACGACCAACGGGCCCACTGCTCGCCGCCGAGCAGGGACTCGAACAGGAAGCCGGGCTGGTCGCCCACGAGCTTCTCGAAGACGGTCACGGCCGTCTCGCGGTCGGCGACCACCCGGACGGAGACCGGCACGACGTCGTGGTCGACGGCGAGGGCGACGAACTCCTCGAGGGTGGGCGTGGGGGTCACGGCTCGGGAGGGTAGGCCGTCGCGCCGTCGTCTAGATGGTGGTGATGTCCTCGAGGCCGATGTTGATCAGCCACTCGGAGATCACCCCCGAGAGGCGACCGACCTGGTTGGTGACCATGAGCACGCCGAAGGTGATGAGCAGCGCCCCCGACACGATGTTGATCGTCCGCAGGTGGCGGCGCAGCGGCTTGAACAGGCGGCTCATCCCGAGCGACGCCACCAGGAACGGGAGCCCGATCCCGAGCGAGAACGTGCCGAGAAGCAGCATGCCCCGGCCGACGGACCCCTGGGTGGCGGCGATGGTGAGAATGGCGCCGAGCACCGGGCCGATGCAGGGCGTCCACCCGAACCCGAAGGCGACCCCCATGACGGCTGGCCCGGCGGCACCGAGGCGGTTGGGACGGACGTCGACCCGCCGTTCCCGCATGAGGTTCTGGAGGAACATCGAGCGGCCCACGGCCGAGGCCACGATCACGAGACCGAAGGCGATGACCAGGAAGCCGGCGACGCGGGTGAGCAGCAGTTGGTTCTCGCGCAGGAACTGCCCGAAACCGGTGGCGGCCGCCCCGAGGGCGACGAACACCGCCGTGAACCCGGCGACGAACAGGAGCGTGGTGCTCACCACCTTGCGGGTGCTGGCCTCGCCGGACTCGAGTTCGGCGACCGTGTAGCCGGACATCATCGAGAGGTAGCCGGGGAGCAACGGCAGGACACACGGCGAGACGAACGAGAGCGCTCCGAAGGCGAAGGCGACCCCGAGGGCGACGATCAGTCCGCCGTCGGCGAGGAGTTCGGCAGCTTCCATGTGACGTCCAACCGTGGGAATACGCGGCTTGTTCCGGTGCCCGTTATACCCTCGCCGCACCCATACACCCGGACGGCTCGGCCCCGACCGACCGTCGGCCGAGGCAGCGCCATGATCCGCCGGTACGTACCCATCCACGCCCTCAACCCCGCCGAGCGGGTCACGCTCCTGGCGGCGTGGGTGGCCGGGGTGGCCCAGGGCTTCGCCCAGAGCCATGCCACCAACACCCTCCCGTTCTCCCGGCTCACCTTCGGCCTGTCCGAGGCCGAGATGGCCAACGTGCTCGCCATCACCCGGGCGGGCGCCCTCGCCGCCCTCTTCGTGGCCATGGCGGCCGACCGTCGGGGCCGCCGGCTCCCACTCGTCGTCGCCTTCGGGGTGCTGGTGTTGTCGGCCGGCGCCACCGGCTGGGCGGACACCGCCGCCCAGTTCACCATCGCCCAGACGATCATGCGGGGAGCGACGACGACCGCCGGGGCGCTGGTCGTGGTACTCATCGCCGAGGTCTTCCGACCGGGCTTCCGGGCCTT